>CAZFWO010000053.1:0-9276 GCA_964522785.1 uncultured Desulfurellales bacterium | reverse complement strand
GATCCTCGCAAAATGATAAGTCCTTATAAAGTTTCATAGAATAGAGGTCGGAACATGTTGTTAATGGGTAAATAAACTTTAACTTTTTATTATAGGTTATAGCTTATAAATCATTTATGGGCTATAACCTGTTTATTAATTATTAACTTGACAAAAAGGTAGTTTTTGGTAAATTGGATTTAAATAATTCTAGAAAGGGGGTTGAGGCTATACATACATTTTAGTATAGCCGAGAAGCACTATGGATTGGTATAGAGGACGTCCACATCATATTCAGTACAAATGGCACGAGGGTTTTGTTGCTTGGATTTTCCATAGGTTTACAGGGTTGTTGCTAATTCTTTATCTTTTTTTACATGAGTGGGTAGCTTCTACTTTGCAGAATCCGGCTTCGTTTGAAGCAGCTATGAAGGCCGTAAATCATCCTGTTTTTAAGCTGATGGAAATCGGATTGTGGCTGGTGGCATCTTATCATGCCATGAATGGTTTAAGGGTTATTTTGGTTAATTTTGCAGGAGCGGCAGAAAGAAGCAATTATAAGGGAAATGTTTGGATTTTCTGGGTGATTTTTGCAATTGTTTTCGTGGCCGGTGCTATTCCTATGTTTATGCATCTTTAAGAAAAGGAGGTATTGTCTAAATGATGTACATGAGAGGTTTCATAGATAGATATCAGGGAAGCTCAAAGAGTGGAGAATGGAACTGGCTATTTCAAAGGGTTTCTGGTGTAGCCCTTTTGTTTTTGCTTTTGGGCCATTTCTTTATTGAGCATTTTACTGGTGTTGAAGTAAGTTATCAAACAGTAGCTGAAAGATTGGCTTCAACAGGCTGGAAGATATTTGATTTAACATTTGTTGTTTTTGCCCTTTATCATGGTATAAATGGTATCTTTATGTCAATTGAAGATTATGTTCATTCTGGCTGGAGGGTATTTTGGAAAGGCTTCTTCTGGATTGTAGGAATAATCTATCTTGTTTTAGCGGTCATAACAGTACTACCGTTTAAGGGTTAATTAAAAGGAGGCTTTTAGTAATGGCAGATATAGATGTAAGAATAGAAGAGTTTGACGTTGTTATAGTCGGAGCTGGTGGAGCTGGTCTTGCTGCAGCAGTTCAGACAGGTCAAGCCAAACTAAAAACAGCAGTTATCTCGGAGGTTTATCCTACCAGATCTCATACTGTTTCTGCTCAGGGCGGTATTAATGCTGCTTTGGCCAACATGGATGAGGATTATTGGATTTGGCATATGTATGACACCGTAAAAGGCGGTGACTATATAGGCGACCAGGACGCAATGGAATTTTTTACGAAGAATGCACCAAAGACAATTATTGAACTTGAACACTGGGGAATGCCATTTTCAAGAACAGAAACCGGCGTAGCATATCAAAGGGCTTTTGGTGGACAGACAAGGAATTTCGGTGAATCTTTAGCCCATAGAGCTGTTGCTGTTTCTGATAGATCGGGTCACGCTTTGCTTCATACACTATTCGAAAGAACGTTGCATCCAGATATTGCTCCTTATGTCAGTTATTATTCCGAGTATTATGCACTGAAATTATTGAGAAACGAAGAAGGCGCTGTTATGGGTGTTGTTGCCTGGGATATGGTAAACGGTGGTCTTCATATATTCTTCTCATATGCCGTTATACTTGGAACAGGCGGAAATACAAGAAACTTTAGAACAAATACAAATGCTCATGTTAATACCGGTATTGGCTGGACGCTATGTGCAAAAGCCGGTATTCCAATAAAGGATCCTGAATTTATTCAGTTCCACCCGACAGGAATTTACGGTGTTGGCAACCTTATTACGGAGGCTGTCAGAGGCGAGGGTGGTTATCTGCTCAATGCTCAGGGCGAAAGATTTATGAAAAAATATGCTCCCCATGTTCTCGACCTTGCTTCTCGTGATGTTGTTTCAAGAGGTATGGCTACGGAATTGAGAGAGGGACGCGGTGTCGGTCCTAAGAAAGACCATCTTTTTTTGAAACTTGACCATCTTGGTCATGACTTTATTATGGATAAATTGCCTGGTATTTGGGAACTAGCCTATAAATTTGTTGGTGTTGACTGCACCAAGGATCCAATCCCGGTTCAGCCTACCGCTCACTATCATATGGGTGGAATTCCAACAAGCATTAACGGCGAAGTAATAGATTGGGATGGAGATAAAGAGGTTCCGATTACTGGATTATATGCAGCTGGTGAATGCGCTTGTGGATCTGTTCACGGTGCAAATAGACTTGGATGCAATTCGCTACTTGATCTTGTTGTTACCGGTAAGCAGGCAGGGTCTAATGCTGCAAGATGGATTATAGACAAAAAACCGACATTCCCGAATCCACCAGAAGAGTTTATTGCAGATAAGTATGCAAAGGATGTTATAGATAAGTTGAATGAGCTCTTTGACGGACCTGAGGGAACTGTAAAGATGGATGAAATTTGGGAAGATCTTCAGGATACAATGCAGGCGGATATGTCTGTCTTTAGAACAGAAGAGGGTTTGAATAGAGAGATGGCAAAACTGGATGAGTACTTTGAGAAATTCAAAAATGTAGGTTTGACTGATAAAGGAAAAATATTCAATACAGAACTTTGTGAATATTTTGACCTTGAATCTCTACTTTATGTGTCAAAACTGGAAACGGCTGCCGCACTCAACAGAACGGAGAGTAGGGGCGCACACTATAGGGATGACTATCCTGAAAGAGATGATGCTAACTGGATGAAGCACACCGCTGCTTATTGGAAAGAGGATGGAAGTGTAGAATTGGAATATAAACCTGTTAGAACAAAACCTCTGACGGCTCCAACCTTCCAGCCTAAGAAGAGAGTTTATTAAAAAGGGGGAGAACAGATGGCTTTACATGTTGGAGATAAAGTAGTATTTAAGATTTTTAGATACGACCCGGAAAAAGATAAGGCTCCCTACTATAAGGATTATGAGGTAGAGATCAGAAGAGAAGGAATGATGGTTTTAACTGGTTTGAACCAGATAAAATGGGAGCAGGATCCTACGCTTACTTATAGAAGAAGTTGCCGTGAAGGTGTTTGCGGGTCTGATGGTATGAATATTAACGGTGTAAATACCGTTTCTTGTATATCTCATATAGAGGATTACAATTCAAATGTACTCACAATCAAGCCACTTCCAGGTTTTCCGATTATTAAAGATCTTGTATGCGATTTTGAAGACTTCTTTAATAAATACTATGTAGTTAAACCTTACCTCATAGAAAAAGATCCACCTCCAGGAAGAGAGAGATTACAGAGCATCGAAGATAGAAAAAAACTTGACGGTCTTTATGAGTGTATACTTTGCGGCTGCTGTTCAAGCTCATGTCCTTCTTACTGGGCAGATCCGGACTATCTTGGACCATCGGCATTGCTCAATGCAGCAAGATTTGTATTCGACACAAGAGATCAGGGTAAGGATGAAAGGCTTGATGCTGTTAACAATATACATGGTGTCTGGAGATGTCATACGATATTGAACTGTATCCATGCTTGCCCAAAAGAGCTCAATCCTACAAAGGCTATTGCAGCTCTTCAGAAAGAGATTCTCAAAAGAAAATACTAATTTTTACGAGGAAGCTTCTATGGAGCTTCCTCACTCTTTATTTTTCAAAACAGTTGATTTTATTTTACCGTCATAAAATTGTGTTTCTATAGTGTTTTCATTTATTGCTTTTTTTACAGACTTTAAAGGAACTCCTTTTTCATTTGTTGTTATTGTATATCCTCTTTTGAGTATTGCTTTTGGATTTAGAGACTGCAATTTGTATTTGTAAAATTCAATCTCCCTGTTTTTGTTTTTTATAGTGTTGTTTAATGCCTCTGCTATTTTATATTTCATAAAGTTCGTTCGTTCGTTTATAGTTTTTAGGTTGTTTATGGGATTATTTTTTGAAATTGTATATACATTTCTTTGAAGCAGTTTGTTTAGCGTATTGATTAGATGGAGTATTTTTGAATTTATCTTTTCATTTAGTATGTCTACATAGATTACCTTGTTATTTACAAGCCCTTTAATTCTTATGTAGTTTCTTCTGTTGGAATATTGTTGCAGAATTGTTTTCTTTGTAGATAAAACCCTTTGCAACTCTGAGTTTAGTATGGTTGAAAATTTTTTTACGTTATCCATAAGTTCTAATTTTGATTTTGTTATCAATTCTGCAGCGGCAGATGGAGTTTCTGCTCTTAAATCCGCAACAAAATCTGTGAGAGTAAAGTCTATTTCATGACCTATAGCGCTAATTGTTGGAAACTTAAGGTTAAACAGACCTTTGGCTATATCTGGGTCGTTAAAAATCCATAGATCTTCATTCGACCCTCCGCCGCGAGCAATTATTGCCAAGTCTATATTATCCATAATGCTATTTATGTCAGAAAAGGCGCGTAAAATAGATACCTTGGAATCGTTTCCCTGAACAGATACGGGGTATATGTAGATATTGATACCCAAAGCCCTTCTGCTCAATATATTAGTTATATCATGTACAGCAGCCCCGGTTGGGCTTGTTATAATAATTATGTTGTTGGGATAGTTTGGTATTGCCCTTTTTCTGTCAAAATAACCTTTTGCCTTAAACTCTCTTTTTAGCTTTTCTAAATCATAGAATTTTTTTCCAACACCTGATGTTCTTATGTGTTCTACAACTATTCTGTATTCCCCGCCCCTTAAATATAGGCTTAATGAGCCAAAAACAGTGACTTTCATACCATTTTCCATATCCATTTTCAGATTTTTGAGTCTGTTTTTATAGATAATGGCACCTATGGAAGATGTATCGTCAATTAAAGAAAAGTACAGATGCCCTGTTGAAGAGTAACGCAGAGAGGATATCTCTCCCTCTATCCATATTCCGTAAAAATTTGATTCGAGTATTTCTTTAATGAGTTTGTTTATCTCACTTACATTATAGATTTTAAAGGACATCTTTCTTTGAAAGTCTTAGAGCTTCTTTAATTAAATCTTCTATTGATATGGTAGGATTCTTATTATAAATAGACTGCACGATTTTTATGGATTTGTGTTTTGGAAAACCCAGGCTTTCCAATGCCTCTATAGCATCATATACTGTCTTGTCAAGATTTTCTGTTTGGGGAAGTTTTGATGAAAATTCTACTATAATGGACAGTGCAGTTTTTTTGCCAATACCGGGCACTTCTATCAACATCTTTTCGTCCCTGTTCGATACTATCTGATAGAACTGTTCTATCGAAAAGGTGGATAGTATAGACAACGCCGTTTGAGCTCCTATTTTTGATATTTTTCGTAGTGTATTGAAGAGATCTTTTTCTTCAATTGTATGGAAACCGTAAAATCTTAATGTTTTTTCCCCTATGATAAGCTCAATAAAGAGCTCGCATTTTTCATTGAGCTGAGGCAGTTTTGAATAGGTAGATAACGGTACGAATACCCTAAACAGCAGACCGTTTACATCTATAACTACAAACAGACTCTCTTTTTTTCTTAAAATTCCCTTTATGCCATACAACATTTACAGTATCTCCACCTTTGCTTTATCCCACTGCCTACACTTGGGACACATAAAAAACGGTGTATAGGTTGAATAGCCGCAGTTTGTGCAGGTATACTTTACATGCTTTGTGTCGCCGTTTTTTATAAAGGTGTATATAAACTCAGGAAGATTGTCTTTTTCTGATTCTATAAATCTTTCCAGAATAGAATAGGATTTTACGTTCATTTTCGTAAGTTTTTTATATAAAGATAGGGCTTTCTTTGTTTCTTCTATGTTGAACAATTGATTTGCGCAGAAGTATAAAATATAAATGTTGTCGGGGAATTCTATGAGCAAGCTTTTTATAACAGATTTTAGCGTATCTATGTCATTTATTCTATTCAAAGCTATATTAGCAAATTCCGGTTTTATTCTGCAGGCAAGTTCCCACTGTTTATAAGCGTTTCCAAGGATACCATATTGAAAATATACATCGCCGAGATGCATATAAGCATCTACGCAATTTGTGTCTACCTTAAGAGCTTTTTCAAAGCTTTTTTTTGCCTGATCCAGGTCATTTTCTCTTAATCTATCTTTGCCTATCTCGGTATAAATATGAGCCAGTCTATGTTCATCCTTTTTTGCAAAGCGCTTATGCCATGCAAGTGCATTTTCCCAATCCCTTGAATCTTCATAAACCTCATATAGTAATTCCCTTGCATGAACATTTTTCGGATCTATTGTTAGAGCGTTTTTAAAGTACTCTTTAGCTCTATCGTAAAGACCGGCTTTTCTGTAATCTACCCCAATATTTATGTATAGTTCTATTTTTTTATGCTTGTTGAGATGCGGTCTTACAAGGAGGCTTTTGTGTATTATTAATGCCCTGTTAATTTCACCTTTTTTTCTAAAGAGATTGCCTATGCTTATATATATATCTACGAGATCGGGATCTAACCTTGCCGTTTCTGTAAACTCCTCTATTGCTTTATCTGTTTCATTTTCAATAATATAGTTAACACCCTTTACATAACTTTCGAGCTTTTTTTTGTCCAGCGCATCTTTTCTTTTTTTGCCCAAGAACCATATGTATGAGAATAATGTCCCAAGCAAAAATGCGATTATAACAATAAAAGCATTGTAATATTTATCAATAATGAAATTTAGAGAATGAAAATCCAGATGCATCATCTACTCTTTTGTTATTGTTAACTGTCTTAGTTGAGCAATTTCATCTTTCAATGCTTTGATTTCCTTATTTTTGTCTTTTATATCCTTTTTTATGGATAATTCATCTGCAAACATAAAAAACCAACCTATAAATATACCTATAAAAACAGATATAAACACCACAAGCCATAGAGGCATATTTTCAAATCTGATATTTAGGTATCTTACATTTACAAACTGACTGTTGTACGCCATAAATAGACCTAAAAGCGCCAAAAGTACTACTATAATTACTATCCTTAATGTTTTCATAACAACTCCCTAAAAGGCTTCTTTGAGTTTTTTATATGTTTCTTCTATAGACTCTGATATTACCTTGGTGTCGGATACAACAGACATGAAGTTTGTATCGCCGTTCCACCGTGGTACAATGTGTATGTGTATGTGGTCATCTATACCTGCTCCTGCCGTTCTGTTTATGTTCATACCAAGATTAAACCCCTCTGGATGCATAACGTTTTTTATTACATCCAAAGACCTATTGACCATTTGAAACATATCAAGCTGTTCTTTATCTGTTAGCAGTATAGGAGAGTTTATGTGTCTGTTTGGAACTACCATAATATGTCCTGCATTATAGGGATATAGGTTCATAATTACGAAGGAGTGTTCTGAACGGTAGAGAACAAACTTCTCTTTATCGTTTTTTGTGTTGTAGGCATTGCAAAATACACAGCCGTTTTCTTTTTTGTCTGATAATATGTATCCCATGCGCCAGGGCGCCCACATTTTTTCTAAGCCCTTTTTCATTAGAATTTCCTCTTGTCTATTATTCGTTTGGCTTTTCCTTCACTGCGTTCTATTGTGTGAGGCTCAACAAGTTTTACATCAACATCGATTCCAAGCATTGTTTTGAGTTCATGGTTTATTTTGTCTAAAAGCTGCCGTTGCTTTTTCATCTCATCGAAAAATAGGTTTGCATTGGCTTCTACAAGAACTGTAGCACTATCCAGTGCACCAACCCTCTCTACTATAATTTGATAGTGTGGGGAAATACCCTCTATGCTGAAAAGCACCTCTTCTATCTGGCTTGGAAATACATTAACACCTCTTATTATTAGCATATCATCTGTTCTGCCTATGGGTTTATACATTTTTATGGACGTTCTTCCGCAAGAGCACGGTTTTTTTGTTACTTTTGTTATATCCCTTGTTCTATATCTAAAAATGGGCAATGCTTCCTTTGTGAGTGATGTTATCACAAGTTCTCCATATTCTCCCTCTTTTACGGGGATGCCTGTTTCTGGGTCTATAATCTCTGCTATAAAATGATCCTCGGCAATGTGCATTCCATTTTGAGCTTCACATTCAGCTGCAATGCCCGGCCCCATAGCTTCGCTAAGACCATAATTATCATAGGCTTTTATGTTTAGAGTCTCTTCTATTTTCTTCCTCATCTGATTACTCCAAGGCTCTGCCCCGAACATACCTATTTTTAGTTTAATATCTTTCTTTATGTCAATACCCTCTTTTTTTGCAATCTCAGCTATATAAAGAGCATAGCTTGGTGTACACACAAGAACCGTTGCGCCGTAATCCTTCATAAGCATTATCTGTTTTTTTGTATTTCCACTCGATGCAGGTACTATTGTTGCCCCTATTCTTTCCAATCCGTAGTGCAAACCAAAACCACCCGTAAACAGACCATATCCAAATGCTATGTGTACAATGTCTTCGTCCGTTACTCCTGCAGCAATAGCCATGCGGGCAACAAGATTGCTCCATGTGTCTAAGTCATTTTTTGTATATCCTACAACCGTAGGCTTGCCTGTTGTGCCACTTGATGAGTGTATCCTCACTATTTTTTTCATATCTGTGGCAAATAAACCAAACGGATAGTTGTCCCTAAAATCATTCTTTGTTGTAAAAGGCAGTTTTCTTATGTCTTCTATGGATTTAATGCTGCTTTTGTCTATACCATATTCATCAAACCTTTTTTTATAAAATTCCACGTTATTGTATGCGTATTCTATTTTCTCTCTTAGCAAATCTGTCTGTAGATTTTCAATATCTTTGCGAGGCATAGTTTCTCTTTCTTTTTCCCAAAACATATCAGCTCCTAAACCCTTTTAAAAAACTCTTCCTCAAGAAGTTCCACGTTTTCCTTTAAAAGTTTTTCTATGGCTAAATCTATCTCTTCAAATTTAAAAAGCATAACAGCCTTGTTCTCCAGTGCATTAACAAATGTGTACATATACTCTATATTTAAATCCAGATCGCTTATGGTTTTAAGCAGCTCGCTCAAACCGCCGCTTTCGTCTTTTATGGCTATTGCTAAAACCTCATTTTTTTTAACAATAAAATCCCCTTCGAGCAGCGCATCGTATGCTTCTTTGGGTTTATCCATAACAAATCTCAATATGCCAAAATCCATAGTGTCTGCAAGGCTCATAGCCCTTATATTAACTTTTGCTTCCTTGAGAATTCTTGTTACATTGTAAAATCGACCTTTTTTATTTTCTATAAATACGCTAATCTGAGGTATTTTGTATTGTTTAATGTCCATAAACATAACCCCCCATTTTTAATTATGAATAAGTATAATAATTGGCTATTTTTATTCAAGTAAAATTATTTTGT
>CAZFWO010000052.1:0-9323 GCA_964522785.1 uncultured Desulfurellales bacterium | reverse complement strand
ACATATTATTAAAAATAATGGGTTTTTGTGGGTTACTGTGCAGTGGTCTCATAACCTAATTACCCCGCACCCAAAACCACACACTTACACTCACACATACACATACACATCCTTAAGTTGAAAGAGTTTGATAAGAAACAGCATATTCTGAGACCACTGCGTAATCCGTATTTCTTATCAAGTTCTCGAAACGAATATGACCCAAGCACCTATTTTTGTGGATAAAGTTTTTAAGAAAATAAAAGTTTTTTACAAAAATAGGTGACGGGTCATCGTTAAAAAATTCATTCTTGAGTTGAGAGAATCTTGATAAGAAATTGTAAGAGTATTATTTTATTGCTATGCAATGGTCTCAGAAAAAGAAAAGTTTCTTGATATTGGTAAATATATTCCAGTCTATCTGCCACACAAATTAAACTTGACATTTTTTGAAAAACATATATATTACTTTTTGTGTTTGACGCGGGGTGGAGCAGTCCGGTAGCTCGTCGGGCTCATAACCCGAAGGTCGCAGGTTCAAATCCCGCCCCCGCTACCAATTAAAAGCTTATGGCAAAGCCAATCTCGGCGATAAACTGAGGTTGGCTTTTTTATTGCTTAAACTCAGGTGTCCATATAGTGTCCACGAAGTTCAACCTTGATAACCTTAAAAAGCAACAATACAGATAAAATTTAAGACAATCAAGTTATTTCCATCTGGTAACATTATTAAAAAAGTTATAATTGTTTGGTAATGGCTTTATAAAAAATCGGCATTTTTGTTCAGCGGTATGTTGATATATCCACATTTTGTTTATTTAGTCCTGTAGAATGTTCACATTATGTTGATATTTAGTTAATGCTTGGTGCGGACCACACTCTACACTTAAAGGCTGTTATATTTTCTATGAAATATATATTTTTCTGGGCTAAGAATGCCCATAAGCGAATGAATATTATTGGTTCCGGATTCTGTTTTCTTACATAGGCAGAATATTAGCTTTGCGAATACTTTAATCGTATTGCGAATATTGCTGAGGTTATATGTTATCTCTTGCATTATAAGACATAAAACCACAACTTATCGGCTCATTTTTATTGGTATAATTTCATTATGTTTAATTGTATGCCCTGTATTGAAAGAAAAGCACTTCATTAGGTTATTGGTTAAAAAAACGCTATCGTTTTACAAGTTAACTATGGCGTTATTTGCCGTGTTTATGGTCATTTGTGCTGTTTTTAGCGTTGTTTAATCTCAACCTTGTAAACCGTTTTTAAAATTTCATACCTACCGTTTTTGTGCGCCGTTCCGCTGCGTGTAGCATCTGTTTTTAGACAGGACCCGTGTCGTATGCTTGGCACTCAACTATATGTCCTGCAAATTCCTTTTTTATCCTTAACAGGTTTTGCAGCGTTTCTTTGTCTGTATCTGCTAAGTATAGCGCGCAAGTTCTTTTGGCGTTAGTGTGGTTAAACCTCGCTCCTGCAGCTCCCGTTCGTTTTCTTTTCTGCATACTGCAACCCTTACGCCGTCAAAGTCAACAACAATAAACTTGCCTTCAGGTATGTCCTTCCCTATAAGCGCTGTGAGCCGTGCAAGCGATAGGTTCTTAAATGGTTTATGCTGAGGCTGTTCTGTTTGCTGCGGTTGCTGTGTGGGCTCCTGCTGCTGCGGTTGTGTTAATGCTTCAATGATTGCTTGCTTGTGTTGTTTGATAAGATCCAAAAGCTCAGGCGTTAGCTTGTCTGCTGGTTCTATTTTTAACCTGTTGCCTTCTGGTGTAACATTAATACCTTTAGCTTCTAACATTGCTAAAAGTTCCAATGCTGCCTCCTATACATATATAGCTTTTGTGTCAGCGGCATTATCTTTGTCTGTTAAGCTATCATTTTCTGTTTTTTCTTTATACCCCCCATTTGTAGCCGTAACATCGTAACATTCCTGTTCTGTAGCCATTTTTTCGCTATCACAAAACGTAACATTACTGTTTGGTGTTACGTTTTTATTTTCTTGTAATTGTTGTTCTATAGCCATTGTTACGGTGTTACGTTTTATTTCAGGGGATATATAGCGTTCAAATGTTTTTTTGAATTGCTCAAGATTGTAACCCTTTGCTGTTTTATTATAAATCCTTATTGTTTTTGGCTTAATTTTAAAAGCCCTCAGCAACTTACTTAGCCTTGCTGGCGTGATACCAACACCCCTGCCAAAGTCTGCATACGGTTTATCCTCAAGGCTGTTAAGGTATTCCACTAATTCCTTAGTTTTTACCTTATCGATTTCTTTTTCTTCAAAGTATGCTTTTACATCTTTCAACAACTCCATTCTAAAGTCTGCATCCTCATTTTGCGCTTCAATTTCAAGCATTGCTTTATTAGCCTTCTGTAACCAATCACCCCCGATAAGTGAGGCAATACTAAACAATGGCTTCCAATTATCAATAGCTCTATCATTGCCTATATCAGGCACATCAACTTTTATATTAACTAAAGCCTCAACATTATCGTTTGCCCACTTCAACAGTTTTTGGCGCAATTCTTTGTTATTTTCATAATATTGTTGGTCTAACTTTGTCAATTTGACTTCCACAGGCTTGCGTTCCATAGAAACAATTACACTTCTATCTAACAGTGTATCATAAGGATCGCCAATCATAGAAATGACTTGCGGCACAAACACATTAAATCTTTCAGGTTCAAAATCTTTGCTTTTATCTGCCACTCTAATTACAAAAGCTGTGCGTTTAGTGTGTCCTGCATTTACTATCCCTTTTAAGTCATCATTCTGTGCAAAACCTGTATCTGCTTCGTCAATAAGGATAGTAGGCTGGTATTTATCAATCAATCTAAAGAATGCTGCTGGCGTTATATTACTTGCTACTATGGATTTATAAACCATTCCTTCTATCGCAGTTAATAGCGTTGTTTTGCCACAGCGTTTTGTGGGTGAGGTTATAAGCAGTTTAGGTGAAATATCAAAACTTTTGTAAATGTAGGTCAGCATTATCCAGAGTGTTACTGCTGTATAGTTATATTCGCTCATAAATGAATACATTTTAAGGCTGTCTTCTATTTCATTAGCTAAATCAAGCCCGCTAACCTGTTCGCTGTATGGATCCAACTCTTCAACTATTACTGTGTTATCCTCTTCTTGTGTGCTTATATCTGCATAAAAATAAGTTTTTTTAATTGTTTTTAGCATATCACCTGTAAATCCAAAACGCTCTTTGATATCCAATAGAAACGCTTCCCTATCAAGTTCATCAAAGCTTTTCATCTGCTCAAAAACAGGCTTTAAATATTCAATGATTTCTGTCTTGTCCTGTTCGCTATTTATAGCCTTTACCTGCTCTTTAAGCTGTTGAATAAGTTCTTTTGGGTTGTTATTAATAAGTTTTTGTGGTATATTATTGTTGTCGTCTGTTGTTTGTTGTGCCGTTCGCTGTCCGTCATTAGCGAATGGCTTTTTTTGTTTCATTTCTTTGTCTATTTTCTCAATTAATTTCATAGTTTCACTCATAAATTATTTAACTCCTTCACTGTGGTTTTAAAATCTGCTCTTGTTATACCTTGATAAAAATCCAAAACATCCCCTTTAGCGTGGCATCCATAACAATAAAACCTATTGCTATCAGGATATAAACAACAGGATGCCGTATTTTCATTATGGAATGGACAACTTATGAAATACCTGCTACCTTTCCTTATAAGCGGATATCCAAGATACTCAGCAATTTGTAAGATTGATATTTCCTTAGCCCTTTGCTTAAGCTGCTCCCATTCAATTCTGTGTTTTGCTGTTTGGTTATCTTTCTTATCTGGCATAGCTGCTCATAACATTTCTAAGCGTTTTTGCCTTTTTATAAGATTATTCAGATCCGATGGCAGATAAAGCTCAAAAAAGGATTTGTAAATTGGTTGTTCCTGCTGAGGCAACTTAGAAATTCGTTGAAGCACTTCTCTAATGTGTGCCCTATAAGGTGCAAGCTTTTCAGCTATCTCCATACGCTTATTTGTCAATATCTCAACCTGCGTAGCATAATCAAAGCCTTTTAAGTGTTCAAGCTCCTGCGAAAATGATAGCTCCCTGCGGCTGTTATACTGCCTTTCTAATTGATTAAGCGTTGTTTGTTTTGGCTTATTAGGCTTATCCTGCACTTATCAAGCCTCGCCCTTTAAGCGATTGATTTTTTCTGCTCTTGCTGCGGTTTCTTTCTTTGCTTTTTCCATTATTTCAAGCCATTTCTCTTTAATAATGAAAAGCTTTCCGCCTTTACCGTTGGGTGATAAAAATAAGTCAGGATATTTGCCCGTGCTTTTCCATTGATAAAGTGTCGCCTTTTTGTAGAAAATTCCTGCTGCTTCTAATCTCTCCTTTTCGATTGGTATTAATTCCATAAATGCCTCCTTTTAAAACTTGAATTCTTTTATTTTTTCTTGAATTATTATAATCTATCTGCTATACTTGTAAATGTTATAGTTAATTTTCTTTTTTGTAACTGTAACAGTTAAAAGGGGGCTAAATATGAATGAAGTGTTTAGAAGAAGCATCAAGTTTGATGATGATAGTAAAACAGTTTTTGATAAGGATATATTACTTGATAAAGAAGGACTGTTTGATATTCAAAAACTATTACCTGATAACTTGAAAAAACGTTTTATGAAAGGCTACCTAAGGTTGAGATTTTCTGCCTTCTGGGATGATTTAAAAATATCTGTAGATAAAGAAGCTGAAAAATTGTGTGTTAAAATAGAACCCCCGCTTGCAAAATATAGAAAGGTGGAAAATAATATATTGAACACAACAAAAGAAATGGAATTGCTTCTATCCCCTGAATTTGACCCCTATAGGGATGATTTTTTAAAGGAACTATTAAATGATTTTTGTCTGTCTCTCGGCGTAGTATTCTTTACTTTAAGACCAAACCAGGTTTTATTAGATTTTTACTATTTTGGTGTGGATATATGGCAAAAAAAGCACTTTTTAACCAGCAAAAAGATAGTGGAAATTATTTTAAATAATTATTTCTATGTTACCATTGATATTCTTCATAATTCTTCTGACCAAATTATGAAGTTTCTTGAAAGTATAGAACCTATGGATGCAAATGAAGCATTTAAAGCAAAAAAAGAATTTATTGAAAAAACACCAAGTTGTTTTAAATTAAAGCAATATTTAATTGATAATAAATTAATTCGTGAGGATTTTTTAATCACGCCTGGGATATCATTACAAAAAGTAAAGTTTGAAATAAGTAACTACTATAAAAACTATTATCTAAAGGCTAAATGTCCTATCTGTGGTAAAGAATATGTGAAGAATAGAAAAGACAAAACCACCTGCGGCGATAGTAAATGCAAGATTTTAAAAAACAGGTTTAAAAAAGAGATATTGAAAATAAAAAACTACAAAAACCTATCACCGAATGCCTTTCTTGACCAGATTACAGAAATAGACAATCAGCGTATAAACACAAACAAGACAAAAAGAAAAAATTATCAGAATATAGCCGATTTAAAAAAGCTATCTGAAATACTTTTCAATGAAACAAGATAACCATTTATACTCAAGTCGTCAATTATATTAGCCACATCTTCAGCCTTTGCTTTTGTAGCCTGTATATCAATCCCCTTATTTAGCTTCCTTTTGTCTCCGCCTCTAAAGCACTTAGAAAAGTCTTTTTTAAGGGAATCATCGTTATAAATGTTACTTATGCTGTTTAAAATGATAAGTCTGTTGATTTGTATAAGTGATTTTATCATATAGCCTATCTTTCTTTAGCGCTCACATAATTATTCCTTTGCTCCAGCTTTTTTGAGTAATTGAACTATCTCAGAATGACCATTTTCAGTCGCTATCTTTAAAGCTGTCCAGCCACTGTTGTCCATAACATTAACATCAGCACCGTAAGCAAGAAGAGTTTTTACTATTTCAGTGTAGCCTTTTTCAGATGCTGTAATTAAGGCTGTTGACCCATTAAAGTCTTTAGCATTAACATCAGCACCATGAAAGAGAAGAGCTTTAACTATTCTGGTGTAACCTTCCTCAGTCGCATACATTAAAAGTGTCATCCACATCAAATCGTAGTATGTAGCGTTAGCATTTGCACCGTAAATAAGGAGAAGTTTTACTATTTTAGTATAACCATTCTCAACTGCAAACATCAAGGCCGTCCAGCCATCAAAGGCCAAGCTATGATTTACTTTAGCATTTACATCTGCCCCGTGGGCAAGGAGAAGTTTGACTATTTCAAAATAGCCTCCCGCAGACGCCTCAATTAATGCTGTATAGCCATCTTCATTCTTTGCATCAACATAAGCACCGTTATCAAGAAGAATCTTTACCACATCGAAATTACCTTCTCCAGCTGCTATCATCAAGGCTGTATAACCATCGTCGTCTTCTGCATCGGCATTAGCTCCATTATCAAGGAGAATCTTTACTATCTCAGAATAGCCTTTTTCAGATGCATACATTAAAGGTGTTTTCCATCCATCATTATCTGTTGCATTAACATCGGCTTTCTCGGCGAGTAGATTTTTTACCATCTTGGTGCTACCTTTCTTAACCGCAGATATTAAAGCCATATCTCTATTTCTTGCCTCAGCTTTTTTGAGTAATTGAACTATTTTGGAACGACCCTTTGCTGATGCCACCATCAATGCTGTGTAACCATCATCGCTTGTTTTTGCGTTAACATCTGCTCCGTTATCAAGCAGAAGTTTGACTATCTCAGTATGACCCATCGTAGTCGCTAACATTAAAGCTGTTCCCCCATCGTTTGTTTTTTTATTCGCATCCGCACCATTAGCAAGGAGAACCTTAGCTATCTCAAAATGACTTTTCATAGACGCTCCCATTAAAGCTGTTGTTCCCTTAATGGCATCTTTTGCATTAACATCCGCTCCGTGAGCAATAAGAATCTCTACTATCTTTTTTGGGCTACCTAACATAGAGGCAATCATTAATGGTGTAAATCCTTCATTATTCTTTCCATCCACATCAGCACCATTAGCAAGAAGAAGATCAACTATTTCGGGATTATTAGAAAAAGCCGACGCCCACATTAGAGCAGTTTTACCTTTATTATCTCTTGTATTGACATTAGCTTTATGGGAAAGAAGAGCCTTGACTACGTCAGTATGACCTTTCACGGATGCCAACATCAAAGCTGTTCCGCCTTTATTGTTTTTTACATTTACATCAACACCATTATCAAGGAAAGTCTTTACTACTTTGAGATTACCTTTCATAGCTGCATCTATAAAAGTGCCATTTTTATCTTTAGTATTAGCCCTTTTTATATAGACTGAATAAACAGTCATACCTATTCCTACAGGAAACCAAATAGAACCCCATATAGCTCTCATATTTCCCACTATTATTGCTAAGGAAAGTGCGTATCCACTAAATACAAAACCTAATCCTGCCAATACATAAGCAACAATGCGTTGATATGATGGCGCAATTTCAGCACCCACATATATAAATGCTGCTCCCATAATAAAATTGCTAATTGCATTGAAATATATCTGGGAAAAATTTAATATAAACGAACTAGGTTCCATATATAAAAGTGCGAATCCACTCAACTTATACACAATAAACCACACTATCCAAGCACCTAAAACCGCTCCGGGGATAACAGCAATCCATCGTAATATATTAATTGCTTTATTTAATTTTGTATTCATTTTTTAGCCTGATTGATATAGAATTTAGGATTTACTCCATATTTATTTTCAATTCCTTTTTCTCCTTTAGCAAAAATCATATAAATAGGAGCGAGTGGGATTATTTGTCGCCATCCTCTACATCCTAAGTCGTGGCATCTCTTTGTTCCTTGGGCTAACAAAAACCAAAGCATTACAGTATTTATAAAAATTAATATTACTGTATCATATCCGACAAGAGGTGATATTATGTACCAAAATACATAAATTAAAAAACTAATTCCATACTCTAATCTTCCAATTCGCCCATTGAATGAGAAAAAATGTTTCACAATTACCTAACCCTTAAGCATCCTTAGATTCTTTACTTAAAAAAGTTTGTCCTATCGCCCTTGTGACAGCAGTATATATGAGCTTTGAGTTTAGCATTATGTAAAATGAATTTACCATCGGCATAAATACATATTTGAATTGATTGCCCTGCACTTTATGAATGGTGAGAGCGTAGCCTAAATCTATATTGTTTTTGTAGTCGTCAAAAGAATATATAACAACCTTGTCATTATTAGAATATAAGACATAAAAAGCCATTAAAATGACACTCCCGCCACTATCGTCTGTTATTATTATAGTGTCTCTATCTTCATTTACTTTTTTGATCATATCCTTAAGCTGCTGTTCTTTTGCTATTAATATAGGCATATCAACCCTCTCTCTATTAATCTGTAAGCCGTTGAGGCATTTAAAAATACAAAAACCTCAATAATGCCGGTGTTAAATGTTCCCTTTTATCCTTTTCTCAAGCAATTTATAGAAGTTCTCCCGTTTAGCTATCATCAAAATATAAACAAATTGTTCTTGTTCATTCACTATATAGCATATTCTATATTCATTGCTTAATTGCCTAAAATGATACGAATAAATGCCGGATAAATTGCCTTTAAGCCGGCTATATTGAAATGGATTGCTTAGAATAGCAGGTATATGTATGTCTTTTATGGCTCTCTGAATGGCTTTATCAAGTTTTTTGATATCCTTCTTAACCTGTGGATGATATCTATCCTTAAACATCAAAAACCTCATCTCTTGTTAACGCCTCAACCTTACCCGTTTCAATATCCCGTTTTCTTTTAAGCAGTTCCTTGTCCCTTTTTTCCATCAACAACAACAGCGTCTCAAGCTCTTCTTTACTCATGTTGTCAATAATATTGGCCACATCCTCAACTTTTACTCTTACAGCCTGCATAACACCCCCTTTTCATTTACAGCTTGTTTTTTCAATCTTATCATATGTATTCTTCCTTCAAAAGTTCGTCAAGGCTATATTTAGTTTTGCTGTTTTTTCGCTTTTCTATCAAGTCATATAGATAAATATGCTCAGCCAAATCGCTCATAACAAACTCCTTCTTTTTTTAATTCAAGTTTACCTCAACAGCCTTATCAATATCCTTAAGCCTATTTTTAGCTACTTTGGCAAGCAAACAATCCTCATAAGCCTCGTCTGTATAATGGTCTAAAATATCTTTGATAATATCCTCAATACTTGTGTTCATATCTTTGGCTATCTTTTCAAGTTTTGCGCTTACATCACTTGGCAATCCAATTGTTATTTTCTCCATATCAACCCCCTTTATTTAGCTTCCTTTTTAAAATCAGCTTCAATGATTTCA
>CAZFWO010000051.1:0-9400 GCA_964522785.1 uncultured Desulfurellales bacterium | reverse complement strand
ACCTCAAGATAGTTTAGAGATTTATAACATAAAAAATTAAATTTACAGGTTTGGGGAGAATTGCAAGGCTGACATTTTAAATTTTTATAGACCAACATTGTATTCTCATTTTCCAGAAACCAACCGCTTGTGGGACCGCATATTACAATTGTTTTAGTTTTTTGACTTGAGGCAACATGCGCAGGAAATGAATCGTTGCCTATAAAAAAAGAAGACATACTAACCAGTGCAGCAAATTCTTTAATTGAAAACAATTTTTTTATAATATGGGCGTTTTCAATATATTTTGCACATTCAACGGCTATGCAACGCTCACTCTCTGTTCCATAAACAATAACCGGCACAATATTTAATCTATGATATATCTCATTGGCAAGTTTTCCAAATTGTTCTGCAGACCACATCTTGTTTTTCTTTCTCGCTGCAGGAGATACTATAAAAAATTTTTCTATACCCTCACCTTCTAAGTATCTCTTTACACCTTCAAGAACATCAGAAGAAAAAAATAACCTCGGCGTATATCTGTTTTTTGAGACTATACCTATACCTCTTAACAGATCCATTCTTTCAAATGCCGTATAGCCATGCGTCGTCTTTACAATTAACCTATTGTAACAGAAATTATCTCTTTTCTTTCTGAAGGCTACACGGAGCTTTGCAAATGATAAAAACGTGATTATTTTGGAGCGACCCGTTCTTTGAATATCGATAATAGCATCATATCTTTCTTTTATAACCGATATTAAAGTATTAAGTTCTCCAACCAGACCGTTTTCAAGTAACAATATTTTATCTATATAAGGATTATCCAATAATATATCTTCTGCTGACTTAGAAGTTAAAAAGTGAACCTCGCAATTTTTCCTGCTTTTTTTTATTGCCTCAGCTATTGGAGTAGATAACAGAACATCGCCAAGTTGCCTAATCTGAATAATCAAAACCTTCATATAGTTTATTATACAAAATTATAAATCAATTAAAACTTGAATTTTTAAAGATATGAATGTATAAGTCTAAGCTATGTTAAAAAATGTTATCTATAAAAGCAATTCCTTGGAAGACACAAAAAAAATAGCGAGAGCTTTTGTTGAAGGGTTTTTGAATAAAAAAGACAGAATAGTAATTTTCTTAGAGGGTGATTTAGGAAGCGGAAAAACCACATTTGTAAGGTATGTTTTAAATAATCTCGGTATATCGGATAATGAATTTGAGGGCAGCCCTACATTCACTATAATCAATGAATATAAAGATAATATTTTTCATATAGACCTATACAGGTTAAAAAATGAAGAAGATATAGAAAACATTGGGATTATGGAAAACCTTGACAAAAACGGCATATTTTTTATAGAATGGCCTATATTGCTCAAGACAAAAGCTGATATTTGCATAAAATTTGAAGCAATAAATTTAAACAAAAGGAAAATTATTATTGATAGATGCTGAGACTCGACTTTATGGTGTTATAGGATATCCTATAAAACATAGTCTATCACCAAAATTACACACATCGATGTTTAAATATCACGGTATTAACGCCGTATACCTTGCCTTTGAAATAAAAAATATTAAGCAGGCAATTGAAGCTATAAGGACATTAAACATAAAAGGCGTAAATGTAACAATACCTTACAAAGAAGATGTGTTAGATTTAGTTGATGAAATAGATAGCGATGCAAAAAAAATACAAGCTATAAATACAATAAAAAACATAGATGGAAAACTTATGGGCTATAACACGGATTATCTTGGTTTTATGGATATGTTTAAGAAAAACATAAAAAATTATAAAAATAAAACAGTTACGGTTATAGGAGCGGGAGGAGCAGCAAAAGCTATAGTATACGCCTTGCACAAAATAGGTATAGAATCCATTAACCTATTAAACAGAACGGTTAAAAACGCCGAGAAACTGAAGTTAAATTTCCATAATTTGATAAATATAAATATTTCAGGCTTAAACGATAAAAATATCTTATCAAATTCCGATGTATTGATAAATTGTACATCTGTAGGATTAAATAACAATAAAACTCCCATCAATATGGTTTATATTGATAATTCTGCAATAATGGATATAATTTATAAAGATAGTGCATTAATAAAAGAGGCAAGAAAAAAACATTTGGCAGCTATAAATGGAGTAGATATGTTTATAGGACAAGCATTTTACAGCTTTAAGATTTTTACAAATATAGAATTTAATAAAAAATACGCATACGATATAATAAAAGGAGAATCTTAATGACCACGCTATTGGGACAATTGCTCCTATGGAATAAAATCATAACGCAAGAACAGCTTGACGAAGCTTTAGAAGAGCAAAAAAAAACCAATAAGAAACTCGGTACCATACTAATAGAAAAAGGATTTATAGACGAAAATACTCTAAATGAGTTTTTAGGCAAACAATATGGCGTAAAACCCATAAATCTATCCTCTGTAAAGATATCAAGAGAAGCAATAGACAAAATTCCGGCTCAAATAGCAAAAAAATATGTATTAATACCAATAGACATAAAAAACAATAAAATAGAGGTGGCTATCTCTGATCCTACAAATATCTTCGCACTGGATGATATAAGATTTATAACTGGCATGAATGCAGTACCTTACCTATCAAATGAAGCATCCATTATAAAAGCAATAGACAAATATTATGGAGCATCAAAGGAATTGGATACAATAGTTGATTCTTTAAACGAATTCAATCCAAATATAGATATTCTTTCTGATGAACAGGAAGAAAAAAACATAGAAGACTTAGAAGAAGAATCTGCAGAAGAACCGATAATAAAATTAGCCAATACAATTCTTGCACGCTCAGTAGGTAGCGGTGCAAGCGATATACATATAGAGCCATACGAGAAAGATTTAAGGGTAAGATACAGGGTTGATGGAAAGTTAATAGAATTTATGAAGCTATCAAAAGCAGTTGCTCCGGCACTAACATCTCGTTTTAAAATAATGGCAAAATTAAACATAGCCGAGAAAAGATTGCCTCAAGACGGCAGAATAAGAATAAAAACAGGTGGCAAAGACATAGATTTGAGGGTATCTACACTTCCCACTATATATGGAGAAAAAACCGTTATGAGAATCCTCGACAGAAGCAATGTAAAAGTTCAATTGGAGGATTTAGGATTTGAACAATCAGATTTAAAAAAATACCAGAAGGCTATTGAATCGCCCTATGGCATGATTTTGGTTACAGGACCTACAGGAAGCGGAAAAACTACAACACTGTATGCTTCTTTAAATAAAATCAATAAAGAAGATGTAAATATAATGACAGCCGAAGATCCTGTGGAATATAATATAGAGGGGATTAATCAGGTTCATATCAAAGAAGATATAGGTTTAACATTTGCAGAATCTTTACGTTCTTTTTTGAGACAGGACCCCGATATAATAATGGTTGGGGAAATAAGGGATACGGAAACAGCAGAAATAGCTATAAGAAGTGCTCTCACAGGACATCTTGTTTTTTCCACACTTCACACAAATGATGCCCCTTCTACGATAATGAGATTAGAGGATATGAATATAGAAAAATATCTTATAGCTTCATCTTTAGTGTTAATCCTGGCACAAAGGCTTGTAAGAAAAATATGCAAATACTGTAAAGAAGAGATTGATGTTCCCCCCAATGCTTTGGAAGAATTGGGATTTAGTAGAGAAGAAGCAAAAACGGTTAAAGTATACAAAGGTAAAGGGTGCGAAAAATGTAATAATACGGGCTATAAAGGGAGAATCGCACTATATGAGGTTATGCCTATAAGTGATAAAATTAGAGAAATGATTTTACACGGAGCTTCTGTGGCGGAAATTAAAAAACAGGCCGTGAAAGAAGGCATGTCAACACTTAGAATGAGTGGGCTCAAAAAAATAAAAGAAGGTGTTACCACTATAGAAGAGGTTATGAATGTAACTTTCAGCTAAAAAAGGGGGTAATTATGCCGAAAACAGCAAGGGATTTAGTAGAATTACTGGAAATAGCTCTTGATCAAAAAGCTTCCGACCTACATATAACAGTTGGTGCCAAACCTAAAATGAGAGTGAACGGGGAACTCATAGATATGGAGAATTATGAAAAATTAAGTGCCCCTGATGCGCAAAATTTATGTTACGGTGTAATGACCGAGTTGCAAAAGAAAAAATTAGAAGAAAACTTTGATGTTGATTTTTCGTTTGGGGTATCCAAACTTTCAAGATTTAGAGCAAATGTTTATATGCAAAGAGGGACCGTTGCAGGAGCATTTAGGGCTATACCGTACAACATACCTCCGTTTGAAATATTGGGTATACCGCCGGTCGTGCAACAGTTTGCTCAGTTACCCAAAGGCATAGTTCTTGTAACAGGACCAACAGGTAGTGGAAAATCCACAACCCTTGCAGCATTGATAAATAAAATCAATCACGAAAGAAAGACTCATATTATAACAATAGAAGATCCGATAGAGTTCACCTATTCTCACGATCAAGCTCTGATTGACCAACGGGAGATAGGAAGTGATGTACCATCCTTTGCATCAGCATTAAAACACATATTGCGCCAAGATCCCGATATTATACTCGTCGGAGAAATGAGGGATCTGGAAACTATTCAAGCCGCCATAACAACAGCAGAAACTGGACATTTGGTCTTTGCAACACTACACACAAATTCAGCTCCAGAAACCATAAACAGAATAATTGATGTCTTTCCTCCAAATCAACAGTCACAAGTCAGAACGCAGCTATCTGTCAGTTTGCAAGGCATAGTAACTCAAACACTACTTAAGAGAAAAGACAAAAAAGGCAGGGTTATGGCTATGGAAGTTTTAATACCCAATGCGGCAATTAGAAACCTAATAAGAGAAAACAAGATACCACAGATATATTCAACAATGCAGATGGGACAAACCGAATCAGGTATGATAACAATGAATCAATCGCTGATAAATCTATATAAAAAGAATATGATAACATATGAAGAAGCATTAAAAGCTTCTGTAGATAAGAAAGTTATTCAAAGGGAACTTGATAAACTTAAATATACTAAAACCTAAGTAAAGGGGATACTATGCCGTACTTTAAATGGAAGGGCAAAGATATAAAAGGTAAAATTAAAAAGGGAGAAATAATTGCAGTAGATAAAAATGATGCTTTGGTAAAACTGAGAAGTAAAAAGATTTCGGTCATAGCAATTAAACAACCACCAAAAGAGATAGAAATTCCATTTTTGAAAAAGAGGATAAACGAGAAAGAAATATTGATAGTAACAAAACAATTATCAATAATGCTGGCATCTGGACTACCCTTAGACCAATCATTAAATATTATAGCAGAACAAACAACAAATAAAAAAATGGGCGAGATAATATATAACGTAAAAAACGATATAGAGGGCGGAAGCACTTTGGCAAACGCTTTAAAAAAACATAAAGAAGTTTTTTCTGACATGTATGTCAATATGGTTAACTCCGGAGAAAAAACAGGAAATCTTGATGGTGTTTTAAAAAGACTAACCAATATGACAGAAAAAAGCTTAGCCTTAAAAAGAAAAATTAAAGGTGCACTGATCTATCCTACAATAGTTTCCATAGTTGCTGTTGGCGTTATAATATTAATAATGACATTTGTTATACCTACATTTGCAGAGATGTACTCTTCAAGCGGAATGCATCTTCCTCTGCCTACGCAAATAGTAATCTCCACAAGTCTATTTTTAAAAAGCAACATACTGTACATATTAGCCATACTTGCAATAATAATCATAGTTTTAAAAGCATCATACAAAAAGTCCTACAGATTCCACCGCTTCATGGATAAAACAATATTAAACATTCCTGTTATAGGAATACTGTCAAGAAAGGGTTCTGTGGCAAATTTTTCCACTATTTTGGCATCCTTAAGCTCAAGCGGCATAGATATACTTGAAGCATTAGATATAGCAGCAAAAACAGCGGGAAATCTAATAATAGAAGAAACACTTATGGAAGTAAAGGATTCGGTGAAAAGAGGAGAAAATTTATCAGACTCTATGGCTGCAAGCGGTGAGTTTCCCGATATGGTTATTCAAATGGTATCGGTAGGAGAAGAAACGGGAACATTAGATGAAATGCTACAAAAAGTATATCTATACTATGAAGAAGAAATAGACAATACGGTTAAGAATTTAACAGCTATGATAGAACCTATAATCATAGTTGTACTTGGTGGCATAATAGGATTTTTGGTTGTTGCTATGTATCTTCCAATCTTTAAAATGGGAGAAACAATTAAATAAATAGAGTTATCCAAGACCTTAAGAAATATTTAAATCTCCGCATTTGCTTTTTGTTTTTATCAGACGCGAAGACATTGCTTTAAAGATATTTAAAAAACATCATCTATTTTTTTAAGTTTTATATGTTTATCCCAAGGACCCTTCCCAAGTCAACAGTTTAGTCTTCAAATCAACACCATATGCATACCCGCCTATTGAGGTTTTGGCAACCACCCTGTGACACGGCACTAAAAAAATAAAACGATTTGCACTTAACATTTTTGCAACTGACCTGGCATAATTTTTAGAATTAAACAGCTCTTTAGCAACCTCTGAATAACAAAACGTTTCTTTCATCCTTGTATTTATTAAAAATTTATACAATATAAACGCTTTCTTCGTCTTATCAAAGTTAATTAAAGAATAGTCAAAAAAAGACAGATCTTTTTTATTAAAAACATCCTGCACTAAACCTTTAATTTCACCTGAAAGAGGTAGCCCCATCTTCTTATCTGAAAAAACTACCCGTTCAATCCTTTTCCTATCTATATAGAATATCAACCATCTGCCAAAAGGCGTTTCAAAAAAACATTTATTCAAAAACAATCCTTATATGATAAATAGATGTTATTATATCCTCCTGTAGTTTTTTAACCATATTTTCAAATTCTTCAAAAGATACTTTTTTGTATTCAACAAGAGGATCCTTCTGACCATACCCCCTAAGTCCAACTGCATCTCTTAAATAATCCATATTTTTCAAGTGTTCCCTCCAGAGCGTATCTACTATCTGTAGAGTGATCTGTCTCTCCAGATTGCGCATTTCTTCTTCACCTATAAGTTTTTCTTTCTCGTTATATTCATCAACCAACTCTTTAATAATTGATTCAATAAGACTGTCGCGTCGTTTTGTTTTTGAAAGCTCATTTACATCTATTTTAAAGGTTTTATTAAATATTCTTTTCATCTCCCTGTTAAAGTGTTCTACATCCCAATTTACAGGATCAATGTTTTCTACAAGATAAATGTAGGCTTCGTCAAACACTATCGATTCAATATAACTCAAAATATCTTCTTTTAAATCTTTACCCTCCAGTATACTGTGCCTCTGCTCATATATAACACTTCTTTGTTTATTCATTACATCATCATACTCTAATAGATTCTTCCTCATATCAAAGTTGTATGCCTCAACTTTCTTTTGAGCATTTTCTATGGCTTTTGTAATCATCCTATTTTCTATAGCCTCACCTTCCTCCACACCAAGCTTGTTCATAAGAAATTGTATTCTCTCTGAACCAAATATCCTTAAAAGGTCGTCTTCAAGCGATAGAAAAAATCTTGATGCTCCTGGGTCGCCCTGCCTGCCTGCTCTACCTCTTAGCTGATTATCCACCCTCCTTGATTCATGACGTTCAGTACCAAGTATGAATAGGCCTCCGAGATTCTTTGTCTCATCTGTCAATTTTATATCTACACCCCTACCAGCCATATTTGTTGCTATCGTAATTTTACCCCGCTCACCTGCATGGGCTATAATTTCAGCCTCTTTTTCATGATGCTTGGCATTCAGCACAGAGTGTGGTATCCTTTTTTTTATTAATATTTTATGCAATTCCTCGGATTTTTCCACGCTCGTAGTTCCAACCAAAACAGGCTGCCCCTTTTTATATCTTCCTATCAATTCATTAGCTATGGCATTTACTTTTTCTCCATGCGTTTTATACACAAGATCGTTGTAATCAATCCTCTGAACGGGCACATTTGTAGGTATCTCAACAACATCAAGATTATATATTTCATGAAATTCCCTTGCTTCTGTTGCAGCTGTTCCCGTCATACCGGCAAGCTTGTCATACATCCTAAAATAGTTCTGAAATGTTATTGAAGCAAGAGTATGCGACTCTTTTTGTATCTTTAAATGCTCCTTAGCCTCTATTGCCTGATGCAATCCATCCGAATAACGTCTATCAGGCATTAATCTCCCGGTAAATTCGTCTACTATAATCGCTTTACCGTCTTTTACAATATAATCTTTGTCTCTCATATAAACAGTGTGCGCTCTCAAAGCCTGATTAATCATCTGTAGTATCTCTATATTTTCAGCATCATACAGATTATCCAAAGATAGTATTTTCTCCAATTTTTCTATGCCTGTATCGGTCAAAGTAGAATTTTTTATCTTTTCATCTACCTCATAATCACCCTTCTTTAGTTGTTGTATGGCTTTATTAACCTTGTAATACAAAGAAGATGGCCTATCCGCAGCACCCGATATAATCAAGGGTGTTCTCGCCTCATCTATCAGTATAGAGTCAACCTCATCGACTATCGCATAATAAAATTCTCTTTGAACATAATCGTCAAGAGAGAAACTCATATTGTCTCTCAAGTAATCAAATCCAAATTCACTATTTGTACCGTATGTTATATCTGCAAGATATGCTTCTTTCCGAGAACATGGTACAAGCTTTGTTGTAAATTCAGCTTCATTGTCCCAATCAACAAGAAAAGAGTTGTTCTGCTGTTGTATAACACCCACGCTGAGCCCCAAAAATTTATATACGGGAGCCATCCATAAAGCATCTCTTTTTGCAAGATAATCGTTAACAGTAACAAGATGAACACCCTTTTTAGCAATAGCATTAAGCACGAGCGGAAGTGTCGCAACAAGCGTTTTTCCTTCACCTGTTTTCATCTCCGCAACCATGCCTTTATGTAGAATATATCCTCCTATAAGCTGAACATCAAAATGGCGCATATTCAGAGTTCTTTTTGCCACCTCTCTCGTAATGGCAAACGAATCAATTAGTATGGTATCAAGGTCTTCTTTTTTCTCATACACATCCCTTAGACGCTCCATACTTTCCTTAAGCTGCTCATTTGTTAAAGATTTAATTTCATTTTCTTTATCGTTAATTTTATTCACATATGGCTGAACAGACTTTAAAATCCTTTCATTTTGAGTTCCAAAAACCTTTTTTAATATACCGCCTATCATTTTTTCTCCTTAAATTTCTACTTTCTTATTATATTGTATGAATAAGAAACACCATGTCAATATAAATAAAGATGGATTTTGTAAAAAACATTTATGCCAAGCCAAAAAAATTATTTACAAGACACTGCGTAATCCATATTTCTTATCAA
>CAZFWO010000050.1:2703-9419 GCA_964522785.1 uncultured Desulfurellales bacterium | reverse complement strand
AAGCACTTTTTGTGTAATGTCACCTGCCATAAAGAAAATAACAGCAGGTTTGTGAGGAATAGACTCAAACAGTTGAGCCTAAGCACCTAAAACCCAATACCCCCGTACCTACGACACATACACATACCTTGAGTTGAAAAAAATTGATAAAAAACAGTATTATATTGTTATTGTATTATTGTGCGATGGTCTCACAAATTATAAAAATTATTGTTTGACACTTGCTGTAGAAAGGTTTAGGATTATATAAATATTTTTCTTTGGAAGGAGGAATATGTGAGGAAGATACTGTCTATTGTATTTGGTATTGTTGTTTTTGTCTTGTTTTTATTCTATTTTGTTCTATTTACGCAACCTGGAAACAACTTGCTGAAACCAACAATTGAATCCCGGATTAACAAAGAATTACACATAAATATGAAACTTGAGAATTTTAGTTTAAGACCATCTACATTTTTGTTAAAATTTAAAACGCCTAATGAATCCTATTTTTTAATAAAGGGGCAATATGGCCTTTTCTCGAAGTATATAGATGCGCAATATGAATTTAATGTAAGCACAGAGGAAAAGGCCCTTGCTTTTAAAAGCATAAAACTCAAAGGTGCTTTTTTTGCCAGGGGCGCCATAAGAGGCTTGATAAAGGAAAAATTGACAGTTGACGGTTTGAGCAATATTGCAAAGGGCAAGACGAATTATAGTATTATTCTTAAAAATCTAAAACCTATAGAGATAACTGCAAAAATTAATAACATGAAAATTAGTAAAATATTATACACATTAAACAAGCCTGAATATGCAAAAGCCCTGCTAAATGCAGATATAGATTTTAAGGATTTAAGCAGAGATAATTTAAAAGGAACATCCATTGTCCGTATTACAGATGGAAAAATCGATAGAGACGTAATGAAAAATGATTTCAATATCAATGTTCCCGCAATTCAATTTGAATCTTTGTTAAAAATTAACCTCGATAAAAATTTGTCCTATCTTAATTTCGGATTGAACTCAAATATAGGAAACAGTAAAATAAACGGCAATTTCAACCAGGACATATTTCATTTACTCTACGATATAAATATTTCAAAGCTTGCGGTTTTAAAACCCATTACCAATATAGCACTGCGTGGAGCGTTTTCTACAAACGGAAAAATAGATGGAAAGATTGATCGATTTATTGTAGCGGGAATAAGTAGCATTGCAAAGGGCAAGACGAATTACAGCTTTATTGTTGAGCGCAAAAAAATAAAAAATATTAGCATGCTAATTAAAAATGCCAGACTTGAGGATATTCTCTACCTTTTAAATCAGCCGAAATATGCCTCTGGCCTTGTTTCTTCCAATATTACGATAGACAATACGATTATGAAAAATTTATCCGGCAAGATAGAGGTGAATATAGAAAAAGGAAGTACAAATTCAGCCGTTATAAAAAAGATTTATAAGGTTTCTATGCCTAGAACTACTTTCAACCTAAACCTTGATTCAACAATAAAACAGTCAATAGCAAACTACTCTTTTAAACTAAAATCTTTATTGGGCAGCATTGATTTGAAAGATGGCATTTTCAATATTCCAAAGACAGCAGTCAGCGGGAATTATACAATAGATGTTCCAAATTTGGATAGACTATATTTTTTGTCAAAAAGACATCTAAGAGGCAATGCGACTGTAACGGGTAGTATAAAAAAGGATAAAAATCTAACCGCTACTGCAAATTCAAAGATGTTCGGTGGATTAATGAAGGTAAATTTATTGAACGACAATATGACCGGAAGCGCAAAAGGCATACAAGCTGTGGATATCACGGATATGCTTATATATCCGCGTATATTTGATTCAAAGGGTAATGTAAACTTTGCTTATAATCTGCTTTCAAAAAAGGGTACTATCTCATCCAAATTTATAAATGGCCATATTTTGCCCAATGAAGTAACATTTTTATTAAAGCAGATGGCAAGGTTTGATATAACAAGGGAGATTTATAAACAGACGACTATAGAAAGCAAAATAAATAATGGAATTGTTTTAAATGATTTGGATATGCAAAGTAGATTGACACATATAACATCAAAAAATGCCTTGATAGATTTAAGTAAACATAAAATTGATGCAAAGCTGCGCATAGATATTAAAAATAAGCCTGTTTATGTGACCTTGAAGGGTGATTTGAATTCTCCAAAAATAAGGCTTGACGTAAAATCACTTTTTAGAAATAAGGTAAAAAAGAAGATAAACAAAATATTAGAGAAAGAGAATCTGAATAATCTACTGAAAGGGTTTAAATAATATTAATGCATAAAGGGAAAGGGCCTTTAAAGACCCTTTTTGTATAATGTTTATTTCATTATAAAGGTTTTTGTATTGCTCTTAGCTACTGTGTTTGAGTTTTCGTCAAATCCTATTACGAGCCATCTATATTTGCCTTTATTAAAATAATGACGTGCTATATAGGGCGGCATGGAGTATGCAGAAGATTTTGTATAGGCTGAAAATACGGGTTTTTCGCTATCTTCTTGAAAAAATTCCAAAAGATAAAAATACGTTCCATCTTTGTTTTTCCAGATAAACTGTACAGGCTCATCTTCCTTTACCTCAATAGAATCATTGTTTCTCGGTGATAGTAATTTTATGGAAGACACCTCTTCTGCAGGCTGTCCGCTGACATAATAAATAGCCTTCGGCATCTCAAATGCCGGCTGGGGTGATGTTATTACAAATTTTATAAAATGTGTGCCTGTTTCAAATGTATTAATCTGTGAAGTGTCGGGTGTTTTTAGAGTAACTTTTGTTCCGTATGTTATATACTTAAAAACTCTCGGTGCCGCCATATGTCCGTCAATCTCCCAATATCCTTTAAGCAGACCTGAGCCTGAGAATGATATATCCACAAATGCATAAAGTTTTTCATTTCTTTTAACGGTTGTTTCGGCTTTTCTATTTTGAAAATAAAGACTAACCCTATTAATGGTTAATGGCATTGATGCGGGGTTTATTATTCTGATGTTCACGGTTGTTGTAACGGCAGCGGGGTCGGAACTAAAATTTCTTACATATTGAAAACTGTTTACATTGTGCCTGATGGCATTTTGTATAACGGAAAAAGGTATGTTGAGTGTTTCAGACGCCGTTCCCGAATAGTTAGGAGCGCCGGTTATGCTTGGATTATTATTTAAGTTGACACTTATTCTTTTTCTAACATAACCCAAAACTGCACCGCCTGCTGTTTTAAATGTTCCCACAGAAGAGCTTGTCGAATTAGAACCTAAAGGTGGCGTAAAGTTTGAAAAGTTATATGTGATTGTTGTCAAATAGGCTCTATTGGATGGTACACTTATAGTTGATGGTGTTGTTGTTACGGCTGAGAAAGCTATAGTAGGGCATAACATAATCACCAGCAAAATTAATTTTGTGGAAAATAGAATTTTTTTCATAACTTTACTCCTTAAAATATGTATTCAAGCGGAACTGATACAAAGAGCTGCACATTTATGTCATGGTCTGTTGTACCGCTTGTTTTATCTTTTGAGTGGTTGTAAGAACCCCTAATTCCCACGGATGGATTTTTTAATATCCAATTCTTTGGAGATGCCCACACATACGCTATCTGAAAACTTGTGCTAAGTTCTCTTGTATTGGTTTTTGCATCGGCTTCACCGTTATCCTGTGTTATTGTATATGCTCCGTCAAAATCATAGGTTAAACTTTGTTTTAAAAAATTACCTCCAAAAGCCAATCCGAGTGTGGTTGTATCGGTTTTTAAACCTGCTTTATAATCTTTAGATCTGTTAAACGATAAGTTCGGATCAATATGGAAATTGTCTGTAGCATAGGACGGCGTTAAAGAATAGGTTGTAGTGGATGAATCCTGATTGTTTTTTGTTTTGTCGTTTTGTTTTGAGTAGTCTATTCCGAAGGTTGTGCTAATTTCGTCCATATTGTAGCCTATATCTCCATGATATGTATCCGTTATAAGTTTCTGTTTGTCGTCTGCTGTTGGTTCTTTTGTACTTTTTATATAATCCCTTCTATAGCTCAAATTCACGGGAACGTGCTCAAAACGGCTTAAGGAATAATCCAATTCCCCTGAGTATGTATAGACTTTGGAGTAAAGTGGAACATTATCAACATTGTTATTTGAACGAGAAAGATTCAATGTGAAGGTATGGTATTGATAGTTTGCTGAGCCGTTAAAGTATATGCCTTGAATGTCGTTTGTTAAACCCTCGTTTCCTAAGCTGTAATACTGCCTTCCGATATATTCGTATTTTGCATTTAACTGATAAACTTCACTCGGTGTTGCATGTAATTTTATATTATATGCTTTATCGTGAACATTGCCGAAACTGTCAGATATGTCGGAATCGTAAGATGAAAAATCTATTTCCGACTCAAAAGAGAGTTTGTCGCGAATTATGGGAGACGACAACACAACAGCATACACCTTGCCCTCTTTTATTATTGTCTGAGAGTCGCTTGAAGCAGTACCGAAACCATCACCCTCTTTCTTTCCGTGAATATATAAAAACTTTAAATTTGTGTCTTCAAAAAAGGATTTTGCAAGAGATATTCCATATATACTGTTGTGAGAGCCTATATCCATGCCTGTTCCGCCTTTAAATCCGTATCTTTGTTTGGAATCCATAACAAAACCGTTTACTGTATAACTTTTATATGAAATTGTTGATTTGGCTCCTCTGCTGGATAGACCTTGTGCGCTATAGTCAGATTCATCGATCTGTATATCTCCAATGTCAACACCGGCAGAAAAGTCTTCATTTTTATAAACGGCACTCATTAAATAGCTTGCAAGATCAATGCCTTTCTTTTGGGGCTTTTGAATTGGCAAGCTTTGATTGAAGTATCTCAAACTTGCGTCAAATGAGTATTTCAAATGCTCATTTTCGAGTAGTACATTTGCCGTAGGATTTGATTCCACTTTGTGATACGGTATATCTGCAAGTTTACTGGATTTTTTTAGTGTATTTGTATAGACTGTTGTAGCTGAAAGTTTTGTTGTTGCCGTATCAAAATATTTAGATTGTTTTGTTGCAAAGCTAAAATCCTTTCTTAGATTCTCTCCATTTTCTTTGTAAATAACTGAAAATGTGTGTTCACCAGATGACAGAGGCATAAAAGCGCGAAAAACTATAGAACTGTCTTTAATTTCAACACTGTCTGTTACATCTGTGTCGTCTATTAGAACCGCTGTAATATTTTTGTAATCTATATCCTTGGCACTGCATATTATTGTTGGTTTTTTGGTTATTGTGACATTGCTTTCTTGGGATTCGGATGTTAAATTTATGCTGTTTTTGTAGCTGCTCTCTGCAAGTGACACGGCAGGTGCCAGCACAATACCCAATAAAGCACAATAAGCATATTTTTTAAAAGAAATCATGAAAATGCTCCTTAATAAACCTATTCCTTTAATAATTACAAAAGCAAGGAATTAACATTCCTTGCTTAAAAATATTGATTTAATTTTGCTGTGCCTATTTTACTTTATCGCCGGGAAGGACAAAATTTGGCTGTTTTTTTGGAACAGTTCCAGGATTCTTTATGGTGTTCTGTATTTTTTTATACGTATTGTGTGTTGCTCTGCCTTGCTGTGAAAATCCTGAAAATTTAACATTTACACAGGCTTCATTGTTATTTTCACTTTTTTCTTTAATATTGTTTCCCGCGTCTATTTTAAAACACAGTTTACCGCTTTTGGTTCCAAAATATGCTTGAGTTGCAACATATTTTATCTGCTTTGGTTTCACCGACAAGTTGGTTTGTATGCTTACAACTTTGGAGTTAAAAGAGATTTCGTTTTTAAATCCCGCTGCTGCTTCTCCGTTATATTCTCTGTAATTATAATATATATTAAAAGCCGGTTTGCCATTACTAATTAGAGTAGCATCGCTAGGTGTTAGTGTTATTGTTCTGTTCCATTCTACTTGTCTTTTGTTTTTCCCTATCTTAACAAAACCGTAAAGGCCTAAATCCGGAAGTTTTAAAGATGGTGCTTTAGCACACTGCAGCGTTTTTAATTTTGTGTTGTTTTTCAGATTGGATTCTTTAAATGTACCATTGTTGTATATTATTAGTTTGATATTGTTTTTACCAGGTTTAAGAGTCAGATTATTTGCCCCGGGAAACCACATAAAGGAAAGTGTTTTGCCAGGTTTGGCAAGTTTTTTCTGTGAATCAACAGCACCTAAACGGATACCGCCCCATGGTTTATTATTATTGTACATCTGTATGGAAACGCCATTATGCATATCGTATGCCTTGTCAGGCAGTGTTCCCTTTCCTATATTAGCTATTGTAACCCTCATTTTGCAGCCTTTGGTCAATTGAATATTTTTCACGGTTAAATCTGACGGTACATTAGCACACTGCAGCGTTTTTAATTTTGTGTTGTTTCTCTCGTTGGATTCTTTAACTTTATTCCATAGATCTACAACCGCAGTGATTTTTGTCTTTGGCCCAACCTTGAGTGAACTTGTATATACAGCAACTCCTCCAGGCTTTTGCAGGTGCTTTGCGTGATCAAATTTCCAAATTGATGCTCCTCCCCATTTTTTGCCGTTGCGGTATAGATAAACCCCAGCACTTTTTGGGGAATGAACACTCCATACACTGTTCGGGATTTTTGCTTTGCCTATGTTTTTAACAGTAACCTGTACATGGCAGCTCTTATTAAGAGATATTGATGTAATTGTTAAATC
>CAZFWO010000050.1:0-2603 GCA_964522785.1 uncultured Desulfurellales bacterium | reverse complement strand
CAGTAACCTGTACATGGCAGCTCTTATTAAGAGATATTGATGTAATTGTTAAATCCGGCAGTGCTAAATGTATGAGTTTTCCACATTTCAGTGTTTTTGATTTTGTATTATTTTTCTCATTGGATTCTTTAACTACATGATTGTTGTCTATTGTTAGTTTGATATTGTTTTTACCAGGTTTAAGAGTCAGATTATTTGCCCCGGGAAACCACATAAAGGAAAGTGTTCCACCGGGTTTGGCAAGTTTTTTCTGTGAATCAACAGCACCTAAACGTATACCGCCCCATGGTTTATTGTTGTTGTACATCTGTATGGCAGCGCCATTGTGCATATCGTATGCACTGTCAGGCAGTGTTCCTTTTCCTGTATTAGCTATCGTAACCCTCATTTTGCAGCCTTTGGTTAATTGAATATTTTTCACGGTTAAATCCGGCAATTTGATAATTCTGCAAACAAGTTCTTTTGGCGTTAACTTGTTGTTGTTCTCGTTTCTTTCTGAAATCTTGTTGTTTGCATCTATTATTGCGCCGATATAGTATGTTCCTGGAACTAGCTCCATCCAGGGCCAGGGGAATGTCAAGGTGCTTCCTGAGTGTGCAAGCACTCTGTTGTGGTCAACTGCTCTTAATAAAGGATATGCTATTCTCCGAGGCCGAGGGCCTCTTCCGCCGCTATACAATAATTTAACTGCGGATTGGTTGAATTCATCGGCAGGTATATTTATATCTCCTATATGTCGTCTATCCCCTATATTTTGTACGGTAACCATTATCTTGCAATAAGTCCTGTTGTTGATTTCATGTTCTTCTAAATAAACATTTTTCACAGTCAGATCAGGTTTTGGCATGGCTGCTTGGCTATTTATGCCGATACCCATCAAAAATATTACTGAGAAAATCAATAATATACTTTTTTTTGCCTTCATTTTTACTCCTCCCTATAGGTTTAAATAGCTGTGTTTGAAAAATTTCCATTCCATAGAATATGATATTTCTTTTCACCTCCTTAAAAAGATTATTTTTTTCCTCGCGTGAATTTTTGAGACATTATCTTTATCGTATATCCAACCACAACATGCATTTGTCCATATATTTCGCCTTTACACAGAATTCGTATACTTGTTCCCAAGCTGTTGAAATGTGGAATTTTATTATTTGTATTTATACCCGTAAGAATGTTAGAGTAATCTACAGGTCCAAACACATAGGTTGTTCTGTTGATCATATGATGATATGCGTAAGAATGATGAACATTGTCGTATACCTTTAACTCTGTGATATTCTTATAATCAACCGGGGCCCCTTTATTTATTTCTATTATTACATACATATTCTTGCCATTTTTGCCTAATTGAGCTTTCATATTTTTGATAATTAAAAAAGGCTTGTCGACGTAGAATGTCTTGCTGAGCTTATTGTTGTTCTCATTTTGCTCCTTTATTTTGTTGTCATAATCTACCTCTGCGGTGATGCTGTAGTTTTTGCCACCTTTATCAAAAACAACCGGGGCTACTTTTAATTCCTTTGTATGATTCATCGCAAGGCCATAGAATTTTTTTATTATCGTTTTATTGCCGTATGTAAATTTAACATAAATATATTGACCTCTTACATCTTTTGAACCAGTATTTTTAATGAAAACAACAAATCCCTGTCTATTATCATTGACGATAAGCGGTTTATTTTTAATCTTTACTATTTTTGTAACTGTCAAATCGGGCAGTTTTTCCAAAGGTGTATTCTTTGTTGCTTTTTCTTGAAGCATCTGTTTTCCGCTTTGAAGCAGTTGATTTCCGAAATTACCCATATTTCCGCTGTAGGAAAAACTGCCGTATAAAAACAACATTGTAAAGATGAAAGAGACAACTAAATATCTTTTCACTTTCTCACCTCTCTCTGATCTTAAAGTACTATACATAAAAACAGCTTTGCCGATTCTTGTAGGTTTTTACATAAATCTTTATTTAATTGATTTCTACTTTAAGCAACTCTTAAGTATAATTAATTTTTTATTAAAAGTAAAGTAAAAAGTGGTATATTTAATCATTCTATTACTATTTTTTTATTTTTTTATGGATACTGAGATCATAGCACAGCAATAAAATGATGCTCTTACAATTTCTTATCAACCTAGCACCCATTCTTAAAGATAATGCTTTAAGAATATAAAAAGATAATTTGCAAAAAAACTCTTAAAAAATATGTAGCTTTTTTTAAAATAGAATAGGTGACGGGCTCATAACTCGCCGATTTCTCACTTACCATCTGCTCTTTTCGCAAAAAAACAAAAACTGTATTTTAAATAAAGAGACTACTGCACAATAATACAATAACAATATAATATACTGTTTCTTATCAAGCCCTTTCAACTCAGAATGAATTTTTTAACGACAAATTTTAATTAAAATCTCAAAACTCACCAAGCCCTCATTTCCATAAAGAAATTAAAGCGGTTTCATGAGGGCTTGCCTCAAATAGTTGAGCCCAGCACCTATTTTTGTGGATAAAGTTTTTAAAAACATAAAAGTTTTTTACAAAAATAGGTGCTGGGTCATATTCGTTTAAAGAGCTTGATAAGAAACTATATATTGTGCAGTGGTCTCA
>CAZFWO010000049.1:0-9523 GCA_964522785.1 uncultured Desulfurellales bacterium | reverse complement strand
ACCTCCATCCCTACTCTTTTGTATAGGAATAATTATACCTATGATATTGCTTTATGTCAAGCTTAAATTGTTGATATAATGCTATTTATAGAATTTAGATGTATTTATAGGTATAATTTTCGGGAAGGGAGGATTTAAAAAAACCAGAGCTTCATTTGCCGATATAGCTGTATCAAATAGATTAAAAAGCATTGATGAGACCACTGCACAATGTATAGTTTCTTATCAAGCTCTTGAAACGAATAGACCCAAGCACCCAATACCCAGAACCTATAACCTCACACTCACACTCACACTCACACTCACACATACACATATCTTGAGTTGAAAGAGTTTGATAAGAAATTGTAAGAGCATTATTTTATTGCTGTGCAGTGGTCTCATCTTTCGCACTCAAAATGAGTAAATAGTTAATTCACATGTAATTTTACGTAATCTCAAACTTTAACATGAAATAAATATCTAAATTAAAAACAATGGTCGGGGCGAGAGGATTTGAACCTCCGGCCACTTGAACCCCATTCAAGTGCGCTACCAAACTGCGCTACGCCCCGTTTTTAGTTTGCGGTAAGATTATAGGATAATATCCATCTTTTTTCAATAGATTAATATCTTTTTGCATAGCATTAAAAATAAACCTATATCTGTAATATACTTTTCCATGTCTTTTGGTTATAATTTTAAAGGGCGTTTTGCTCCAAACATCTATGTATCGCATCTTCCTTTTTTCGTTGACCCCTTTATCTATACACACATAGAACAAGAGGTTTAAATTAACAATTTTATATATGTTATAACCTCTTGTTCTCAAATCACGGGAAAACTTAACGGTCGAACTATAACTATCAAATCCGCCTACAAATATATCGTATCTATAGCTCTTTTTATAAACAATTCTTTTAGCGCTATACTTTATATTCATATCTTTGAGCATACTTTTTAGTTTTGTAAATTTATCCGTCTCCACCTTAACAAACAACATGGTTTTTTTATCGAGATGCTGTTTCTCAAGATCTGCCTTTGAGCCAGCCAGCGACACATTAATCGACGGTAATTTTTCTCTATCAGCAACAGTTTTTTTATTATCAGGTTCGGGTATATCTTCAAGTTGAATATTTAATGAAAATACGGGCATATCATGTTTCTCAATCCTCTTTATTATCTTCATATTTCTTGTTTTGGCTTGATGTTGAATTTTTTTCAATGAAACCTTTTTATCTACAGAAACTTTATTGTGCAAAGCAGTAACCTTATGTTCAACCGTAACTTCTTGTTTGTTTGAAACTTTTTTCGCAGTATTCGTTTCTTTTTTGTAAACGGAATATACAATAACAGTAATAATAAAAATAGAACAAACAGCACTTAAGAACCAATATGTAAGAAACCTATGGCTCTTTTTTCTCCTTGGCAAATCTATCCGTATGGGTACATTGTTTTTTACAAGATTGATGTTAATCATAAAAAATGGTCTTAACTACAGGCGTGAACCTTAGTTTTATATAGTCCAAACCAAATAAAATGTTATTTCCAAATATATATCTCATAATATTTCTATTCTCTTTCATTTCGTAGGTATGGACATAATCTATGTGTGCCTCTTTTTTTATTATATTTTTTGCAGTATCTTCAAAACCCACTTTATCTATCAAACCTATAGATAGAGCATCTCTTGCAGAAAAAACACTCCCGTCAGCATATCTTTTTAAAACATTTAAATCTATGTTTCGACTTTCTGCAACATCATTTAAGAATTCGTTATATACACCATTTACAACCCTCTGAAGCATTTGAACATCGGCTTTGGTCGGCTCTCTAAAGGGATTACCTGCGTCCTTGACCTCACCGCTTTTTATAACAAAAGAAGACACCCCTATTTTGCGGGCTAATTTACTAACGTTTAAAGACTCAAAGATTACACCTATACTGCCAATAACGGAGGTAGGATAAGCCACTATGGTCCTTGCGCCACACGCTGCATAGTAGGCGCCGCTTGCCCCTAAACCCTCTATCAAAACAACTACAGGCTTAACTTTATTCGCTTTTTTAATAGCAATAAACAGTTTCTCACTCGCATTAGCAGAACCTCCGGGTGAATTTATCTTTATAAAAACAGCCTTATAAACATCGTTGTTAGTAGCTTCTCTTATAGCCTTGAGATAATTTTGCGCACTACCTGCATTGATAATACCGTATATTTTTATTAAAGCAACATTGTCCTTGTTTTTATAATAATACAAAACATTCAGAATAAATATAACAATAAAAACTATTGCAAAAATTTTTATATATTTTTTAAGCACAACAAATGCCCTTTTGACCCTACAGCCAAATCTAATTAATCGTTAACAAAACTTGAAATAAGTTTCTTTCTATCTTTATCCAGTCTCAATATCCTTATTTTGGCAAAATCACCCTTTTGGGGCTCATAATTATTAAATTCACTCTTTGGAACAAGACTCTCAAGACCCTTATCTATTTTAACAAAAGCACCGAAAGGCTTAATGCTCACAATTTTAGCCTCAACAATGTCACCCAATTTATATTTCTTGTCAACATCCTCCCACGGGTCTTTTGTCATCTGCTTTATGCCGAGCGCAATTCTTTCCTTATCCTTTTCGACACTAAGCACTTTCGCTTCAATCTCGTCACCTACATTAAACTGAGTTTTATCCTCCTTATCCCACGAAATATCCTTATCATGCACAAGACCTTCAATACCTTCATCCAGTTTCACAAAGATACCGAACTCTTTTATACCTGTTATTGTTCCCTTGACCACATCACCATTCTTATATTTTTCCTCTACGTTTTCCCAGGGATATGGTTTACACTGCTTAATTGAAAGCGACATCCTTCTGTTTTCTGCATCTATGTTAATTATTTTTACATCAACGCTATCGCCTATGTTATAAAGTTTCTTAATCCTTAAAGGATATTTGTCGTACGTTATTTCACTCTTATGCACAAGGCCTTCAATACCCTTCTCTATCTCAATAAACAGACCGTACTCTACTATATTGACGATATTACCCTTAACTTGATCACCTATATGGAATTTTTCAGATATATTTTCCCAGGGATCTTCCGTAAGCTGCTTCATACCAAGATAAACCTTTTTTTGCCTCTCTCCGTCCTCTACCTTCAAAACCTTTACATCTATCGTATCGCCTGTTTTGACCATATCAGAAGGGTGGCCTATCCTACTCCACGACATATCTGTTATATGCACCAAGCCATCAATACCGCCTAAATCAACAAATATTCCATAATCCGTGATATTTTTTACAGTACCCGTTAAAACCACGCCTTCCTTGATTCTTTCCCACATTTCTTTTTCTTGCTTCTTGCGTAGTTCTTCAAGCAACACCTTCCTCGACAAAACAGCATTCTTTTTGCTTTCATTAATATTCACTATCTTAAACTCAAACTGTTTTCCTACATATGAAGAATAATTTCTTATGGGTTTTATTTCAACCTGCGAACCCGGTAAAAACGCCAAAAAACCGTCAATATCAACAATAAACCCGCCGTTAACCAAACTTTTTACAGTGCCTGTTACGGACATATTCTCTTTATAAGCATTAACTATTTTTCTCCAGCTCTTTATTCTATCTGCAGCCGATTTAGATAGTATTTCAAAGCCGTCTCTGTCCGTTTTATTAAAAAACAGTGCTTCAATTTCATCGCCTATATTGACACTTATATTGCCATTTTCATCCGTAAACTCCTTAATATTGATAACACCCTCAGATTTATATCCTATATCTATAAAAACGTCATTTTCTCTAATATCTATAACTTTGCCTTTTACTACATCTCCGCTACCAAAATTTTTGAAAGTGTTGTCATAATAATTCTCATATTCAACATTTTTTCCCTTATCCTCGTTTAACATACAAAAATTACCCCCTTTTTAAATTATACTTAAACATTATAGTTATGCCTTGCATCTTGTCAATAAATAAAACTTGACACATATACAAAAAACAATAGAATTTACGCTATGATTGATTTGCACACTCATACATTTTTTAGTGACGGCGAACTCATACCTTCAGAACTTGCAAGAAGGGCTAAAGATATAGGATATAGAGCTATTGCCTTCACGGATCATGCTGATTTTTCAAACATGGAATTTATAATAAACAACCTATCAAAAGTTGTTGAAGGACTGGAGCAATACTTTGGCTTATATGTATTTTACGGAGTGGAGATAACACACGTTCCCCCTGAATTAATGAAAGAAGCCATTGATAGATCAAGAAATCTTGGTGCTCAAATCGTTGTTGTACACGGAGAAAGCCCTGTAGAACCCGTAAAAAAAGGCACAAACCGCTCCGCAATTGAAGCAAAATGCGATATACTGGGTCATCCAGGTTTGATAACATATGAAGAAGCAATGTTGGCTGCTAAAAACAATGTCATACTTGAAATAAGCGCAAGAAAAGGCCACAGCCTCGCAAATGGACACGTTTTCAAAATGGCAAAAAAAGCAAACTCCCAATACATGCTTGATACCGATACGCACTCGCCTGAAAATCTCATTACAAAGGAATTTGCGCACACAATACTAAAGGGGTGCGGAATGGACGAAGATGATATAAACAAAGCTTTCTTGAATGCAGAAAACATGCTGGATAAATTATTGAAAAGGAGATACGATGCAAAAAGGACTTAACATTATAATTATGCTAATCGGCATTACCCTGCTTACAGCCTGCTCAAGTTCAGATAAACTTGTTTTAAAAGTAGAAAAGCAGCCTAAAGTAGAAAACGCAACATCTCTGCACCCACCCATGCAGATTAGAGAGATAGCAGATATAGATGATGTAGGTTATAAAGCAAAAATCACATGCTACAAAGGCAAACTTTTTATAGGTAATTTAGACGGAGAGATATATATTGTCAACCCTCAAAAAGAATCAAAAAGAGAAATTATAGATTTAAAAGAGCCCATAGAATCTCAAATTTATGTAAAAGATAATTTTCTATATGCAGGAACAACAAAGGGCATCTTATACAAAATAGACTACAATAAAAAAAAGATAGAAAAGAAAGCTCAATTCGATTTTCCCATAATGAAAAGCATATATGAGAAAGATGGAAAGTTGTATATTATAACAGAAGACGATAGCATAAAGTGTCTAAACATAGATGATTTAAGTTTAATATGGTCATACTCAAACGGAGAAGCAAATATATTGGATATACGTTCAACTTCGGGCATATTATTCAAGGAAGATGGTATATATGCAGGTTTCAGTGATGGTAGTATAGTCAAAATTTCCTATAAAGGTGAACAAATATGGGCATCTCAGGTAGGAAATGGAGATATGTTTATAGATTCTGATAGTACACCCAAAGGCGATCAAACAATATTTGCAACAAGCGTTAACGGATACACAGAAGCCTTAAGTCAAATCGATGGCTCCATTCTATGGAAGAGAAAAATATCAAGCTATTCAAATATAGAAAAAAACATATTCGGCCTTTTTATGGCTGATGAGAATGGAAATATAATGGCGTTGGACAATGACAACGGAGAAACCATATGGAAAAAAAGAATCACAAAAGATGGCAATATATATGCAATCAGTCTCGTCGATAAATACATATTCGCTTTGACAAACGATGGAATGCTTGTCGTTTTGGACGCTTTAAGAGGCAAAATCATGGACATAAAAGATATTGGCAGTAATTTCAGCTGCAATTTTACACTCAGCGACAATAATCTATATGTAATATCACGAGACGGCACTATATATGAAATATCAAGCAAGAAATAAATATGGAAGATAAAAACAACAAACAACAGCCCAGGGGCATAAATAACTTCTCCAAATTTTCATTAATATACATATTACTCGGTATTTTTATGTTCTATATGTATCAACATTATTTTTCAAACGAAAAAACCACAATATCCTATTCCCAATTCAAAAAGTTGGTTCATGAGAATAAGATAAAGAAATGTAAAATCTCAAACAACTACATAAAGGGCACATATATTGATAAAAACAACAAAAAAAGGGAATTTGTTTCCGTTTCCGTAAAGGACCCTGACTTGGTAAAGGAGTTAGAAGCGCACCATGTTGATTTTTCAGGAACAATAACAAATACATGGCTGACAAATTTAATATTCGGATGGATTTTGCCATTTGGATTTTTATTTTTCCTGTGGTGGATGATGGCAAAAAAGATGAAAGGCACAAGTAGCGGACTTTTCGGATTTGGAAAGAGCAGATTCAAGGTATACTTAAACGAAAAACCCGACGTAAAATTCTCTGATGTTGCAGGTGTGGATGAAGCAAAACAGGAAATTGAAGAAATCGTGGAATATTTGAAAGATCCGCAAAAGTATCAGCGACTTGGCGGACGTGCACCAAAGGGCGTTCTTCTTGTTGGAGCTCCGGGAACAGGAAAGACATTGTTGGCAAAAGCTACAGCCGGTGAAGCCGGAACACCGTTTATAAGCATAAGCGGCTCGGAGTTTGTGGAGATGTTTGTCGGTGTTGGAGCAAGTAGAGTTAGGGACCTATTTAATGAAGCAAAGAAGCTCTCACCATGCATTGTATTTATAGATGAAATAGATGCGATAGGAAAAAGCAGGGCTATGAATTCTATGAGTTCCAATGATGAGAGAGAACAGACACTTAATCAACTCCTCGCTGAAATGGACGGTTTTGATTCTTCAACGGGTGTAATAATTATGGCCGCAACAAATAGACCCGAGGTGTTGGACCCGGCACTTTTAAGGCCGGGGAGATTCGACAGACAGATTATCGTCGATAAACCAGATATTAAGGGAAGAGAAGCTATTCTTAATGTCCATATCAAAAAAATAAAGACAGGAAACGATGTAAACATAAAAACACTTGCCCAGATGACCCCAGGACTTGTAGGTGCAGATCTTGCAAATATAATTAACGAAGCGGCATTGCTTGCTGCAAGGGAAAACAAGGATGCCGTACACATGGAACACTTTGAAGAAGCCATAGAAAGACAGCTTGCCGGTCTAAAAAAGAAAAATAGGGTGATAAAAAAGGATGAAAAAAGGCGTGTAGCTTATCACGAATCGGGGCACGCAATCATAGCCTATCTTCTTCCGGGTGCCGACCCAGTGCATAAGATATCAATTATACCAAGAGGTTTATCCGCTTTAGGGTACACACAGCAACTACCTACAGATGAGAAATATTTAATCACAAAGGAAGATATGATGGACAAGATAACCGTTCTATTTGGAGGAAGAGCCGCCGAAGAAATTGTTTTTGGAAATGTATCAACAGGTGCTCAAAATGACCTTATGAGGGCCACTGATATTGTAAGAGCTATAATTACACAATTCGGAATGGATGAAAAACTTGGACTTGCAGTACTTGAAAAACCTGGAGCATCAAAGTTCTTAACATCGGAGGGCATATTTAAGGAAAAAGATGAAATAAGCGAAAAAACAAAGGAATTAATCGATAAAGAGATAGTTAGAATAATGCAAGATCTATATGAAAAGGCAAAAGATATATTAATGCAAAACAGGGATAAACTTGAAATGCTATCTTCAAAACTGCTCGAGCAAGAAATTATAAATGAAGAAGAATTAAAAAACATTATGGAGGCAGAAAATGATAGAGATCAATAAAATACTGGCATGTGTAGACTCAAGTCAGTATTCTACATCTGTTATGAAATATTCATCATATATAGCAAAAAAAATAGATGCAACCATTGAGGCTTTGCACGTTATAGACATACTGCAATTAGAGGGACCCTTTATGTACGATTTAAGTGGGGCATTGGGACTTGAACCATACTCTAATTTTTCAAGCAACATCAAAAAAATGCTCGAGGAAAAGGGTAAAAATATCTTAATATCCTTTGAAGACATAGCAAAATTCTACAAAGTAAACTTAAAAACAAAGATGTCACTGGGAATAGTATCTTCAGTAATTATAGAAAATTCAAAAGATTTTGACATGGTCTTTATTGGAAAAAAAGGAATAAACGCATCTTACGAAAGAGGTATTCTTGGCTCCAACATAGAACCTGTGGTTAGAAAAATAGATAAACCGCTCTTTGTAGCCAATGAACACTTCTATACACCAAGAAATTTGATTGTAGCATACGATGGAAGTGAAGTATCAAAAATTGCCCTTGAATATGCCAATTTTTACCATAAGCATTTTAACACCGATATAAGCATTATAAACGTTGGATTAAAAAAAGATAAGGCTGATGAACTATTTGCCGAACTGCCCACAACTGTAAATAAGCAATTTATAGAATCAGATAAAATAGCTGCTTCCATCATTGACTTTGTATCTCAAAAAAACAACCCTCTACTGTGCATAGGGGCATACAGTAAAAATAAAATACTTGAAATGATACTCGGAAGTACAACAGAGGCAATCTTAAGAAGAAATACTGAATTCCCGTTATTAATAGTAAGATAATGAAAGATGTACAAAAAGAATTCTTAGAAAACAGAAATAAAAACAAAGACGTTTGGAGAATATTCAAGATTGTATCCGATTTTACAGACGCTTTTGAAGAATTGGATAGCTTGGGTCCTGCCGTATCAATATTTGGAAGTGCAAGAATAAAAGAAAACGATTTTTATTATAAAAAAACAGTTGAGATAGCAGAAAAGTTATCAAAAGCTGGATATGCCATCATCACAGGTGGAGGACCAGGGACAATGGAGGCGGCAAATCGTGGCGCGTATAATGCGCACGGTGTTTCTATAGGGCTAAATATAGAACTTCCACACGAACAAAAAATCAATCCGTACGTTTCAACTCCGTTGAGCTTTAAATATTTTTTTACAAGAAAAGTTACATTTATGAAATATGCCGTTGGTTTTGTGGTTATGCCAGGCGGTTATGGAACCGTAGATGAACTATTTGAAAGCTTGGTTTTAAAACAGACAAATAAAATAGGTGCATTCCCCATAGTACTATTTGGCAGTGAATTTTGGAAACCTATAATAGATTTTTTAGATATCATGAAACATAAAAAATATATAAACAAAACTGATACCGATATTTTTATGGTTACAGATGATACCGATGAAATACTATCTTACATAAAATCTCAAAATGGCACAAATTTTACATAAAAAGTCTATACAACTGCAGTAATTTCTTTGACAACCGCACAATAATTTTGCTATAAATTATTCGCTGCGAGCGTGGCGGAACTGGTAGACGCGCTAGACTTAGGATCTAGTATCGAAAGGTGTGGGAGTTCAACTCTCCCCGCTCGCACCATTGTTTAGTTAAGTTTTTCCAATCACATATGAATTCTATCGTTATTATAATTGAAGTTTATATCTTTACTCTACAATTGCCTTAATTTTTTTATTAAGAGACCATTGCACAATAGCTTAATAATATTATTTCTTATCAAACTCTTTCAACTTGTGTAAGTGTATGTGTATGTGTGGTTTTGGGTTTTGGGTATTGGGTGCGGGCCTCCCTTCCCGAAAATTATACCTATAAATACATCTAAATTCTATAAATAGCAT
>CAZFWO010000048.1:0-9689 GCA_964522785.1 uncultured Desulfurellales bacterium | reverse complement strand
AAAATCTTGCGAAATGAGACATTTTGGCAAAAGTGGGTATTATGCAGTGGTCTCAAATAGAATAGGTGACGGGTCATCGTTAAAAAATTCATTCTTAAGTTGAGAGGATTTGATAAGAAATTGTAAGAGCATTATTTCATCACTTCTGCAGTAGTCTCTAATACTTAAATTAAGCTTTATTTAAAATACAGTTTTTGTTTTTTTGCGAAAAGAGCAGATGGTAAGTGAGGAATCGACGAGTTATCAACCCAATTACCCCGCACCCAAAACCATACACTCACACATACATTTACACTTACACATATCTTGAGTTGAAAGGGCTTGATAAGAAACAGTATTATATTGTTATTGAGCTATTGTGCAGTGGTCTCATCACATAACATTTATTGTAAATACACAAAAGCTCTAACGCTTTTTAAAATATATATATAATTCCTACATTCCTTTGTGTTGCTCTACAATTTTATTGCCATCTCCCACTATAACTATGCTTGGTGCGTATCCATCAAGCTCTTTTTCGTCAGCCCTTCCAAATGCAGCTATAATAATTTTATCCCCAACAGAAACCTTCCTTGCTGCGGCGCCGTTTAGACATATGACACCGCTGCCTCTTTTGCCCTTTATTGTGTATGTTTGAAATCTCTCACCATTATCAATATCCCAAATGTGCACATACTCATATTCTTTCATATTGGCAGCATCCATCAAATCCTCGTCAATTGTTATACTGCCTATGTAGTTTAAATCAGCCTCCGTTACCGTTGCCCTGTGGATTTTTCCAATCAGAACCTCTCTTAACATTTTATATCGACCTCCAAAACGTTATTTTCAAATCCATAAATTATCTATCAATCTTGTTTTCCCAACAAAAACAGCCAAGGATATAAGCGTATCCCCTTTTTTGACCTCTTTTAATTCATCAAGGCTTGTTAGGCTGTTAATGTTTATGTAGTCGATTCTCGGTATCTTATATGAATTTATGACAGCATCCATCTCATTCCTAATCTGTTGAGCATCCTCAATGCCACTTTCTATAAGCTCTTTTGCTTTTTGAAGTGATTCATACAGGCATATTGCTTCTTTTCTTTCTTCTTGATTTAAATATTTATTCCTTGAGCTCATTGCAAGCCCGTCTTCTTCTCTTACGATAGGCATCCCAACTATTTCAATATCCATATTCAAATCTTTAACCATTCTTTTTATGACTATAAGCTGTTGGGCATCCTTTTTCCCAAAATATGCCCTGTGAGGCTTTGTTATATTAAACAGCTTATTTACAACTGTTGTAACACCTCTAAAATGCGTAGGCCTTGATGCGCCCTCAAGCACTTTTGTCAATTTTTCAACCGTTACATATGTCTGAAAATTATCCGGATACATATTCTCGACTGTCGGGTAGAACAGGAAATCAACACCCTCTTTTTTAAGCATCTCCTCATCACGCTTTATATCTCTTGGGTATTTATCCAAATCCTCATTTGGAGCAAATTGTGCAGGATTCACAAATATACTGACAAACACAACATCGTTATCTTTCTTGGCCTTTTTTACCAAAGACATATGCCCCTCATGCAGATATCCCATTGTAGGCACAAATCCAATTGTTTTACCCCATTCTCTGTATTTATTCGCAATCTCTTGCATTTCAAAAGGCTCATAAACTATTCTCATAGCCAACCTCTATTCATAAGAGTGTTCATCTGTCGGGAATTCTCTATTTTTAACCTCTTTTATATATGTTTTAATAGCATCAAGCGCATCTTTTTTAAGGTGGGCATACCGCTTTACAAATTTTGGTTTAAAGTCATCAAATAGACCAAGCATATCGTGATAAACAAGCACCTGGCCGTCTGTTTCAACACCAGCCCCTATGCCAATTGTCGGAACAGATACAGCAGCTGTGACATCCTTTGCCAAACCCTTTGGCACTGATTCCAAAACTATGGAAAATACACCTGCCTCTTGTATATACTTTGCATCCTCAGCTATTTTCTTTGCCTCCTGCTCGCTTCTGCCCCTTGCCTTGTATGAACCGAAAATATTGATAGATTGCGGAGTTAGTCCAAGATGCCCCATGACGGGTATACCGGCTGAAACAATAGCATTTATTGTTACGGCAAATTCCCTTCCGCCTTCAAGTTTAACTGCATCGCATCCTGTCTCTTTCATTATCCTTCCGGCATTTTTTACCGCCTCAACATAATCTGCCTGATAGCTCATAAACGGCATATCAACAACTATCAGTGCGTTTTTTGCTCCTTTTTTAACCATTTTTGCATGATAAATCATTTCATCAAGGGTTACAGGTATCGTTGAATTATTGCCCTGCATAACCATACTTAGAGAATCACCCACAAGGATAACATCAACGCCGGCTTCATCAGCAATTCTAGCTGATGTATAATCGTAAGCTGTTATCATAGAAATTTTTTCTTGACCCTTCATTGCAACAAGCTTTGGAACATTCATAAAACACACTCCTTAAAAATAAAAAAAGCCTACACACCACCTATCTGGTATGCAGGCATATAATTTGGCATTATTTTTGCTCAAAGCCTCAAGATGAGGTCTTTTGCATATCTTCAAAAAATAACCTCATTTTTTGACAAGCTCTAACGTTTCATCCAGCCTGTCAACAAAATAGTTAAGTCTTTGTCCGTTTAGCCTGACATTTCTATCTATCTCAGCTAACGGCACAAGTACGAATACTCTTTTTTTAATATATTTATGCGGAATTGTCAACTCCTTTGTGTTTTTTTTAATATTTTTATAAATCAGTATGTCTATATCCATAATGCGCGGGCCCCATTTAAACCGTTTTATTCTACCCATTTTCCTCTCAATTTTTTTACATATTTTCAACAGAGCATGCGGTTTCAATCTTGTTTCAATCTTTACAACGGCATTGTAAAACTCCTTTTGATTCGTATATCCCCACGGTTTACTTTCATATATGGCAGAAGATTGCAGAAGTTTTATGCCTTTCACCTTGTCAATAAGATACGATGCCCTTACTATATTTCTCATTCTGTTGCCGATATTACTCCCAAGTCCCAAATACACAACACTCTTTTTAAGCATAATAAATCAATACATTATTAGAAAAAGTTATGCAAATAATTTAAAATTCCATTCGCAAAATTTTCCCAATAAGGCCATTGCACAATCCATATTTCTTATCAAGTTCTCGAAACGAATATGACCCAAGCACCTATTTTCGTGTATAAAGTTTTTAAGAAAATAAAAGTTTTTACAAAAATAGGTGCTGGGTCATCGTTAAAAAATTCATTCTTAAGTTGAGAGAATTTGATAAGAAATTGTATAGCATTATTTCATCACTATGTGCAGAATTTTCCCAATAAGTCTTGACAAAAATATTTTTTTGACTATTTTGTTAGCAGACGAAAGGAGTGAGTGCTAAATATGGACAAACTCACAGACAGAATGGTTCTTGTATTGAGTGTTATAGTTGATAATTACATAAGACATAAACAGGCGGTAGGTTCAAGGATGTTAACAAAACGTTACGAACTTGATTTTTCTCCAGCAACAATGAGAAACACCATGATAGATTTGGAGGAGATGGGATACATAACACATACCCATTCATCCGGAGGCAAAATACCTACCCAAAAGGGCTATAAATTCTACTTAAACACAGTAATGCAAAATTTCAGACCCTCAACAAGAAAAGAATTTGAAAATATATCTATATATGGAAAACCATCCAGCCTTGACAAGCAGATGAATAAAATTTTAGATATTGCATCATCTCTAAGCGGACTTGTATCGATTCTTACCTTACCGGACTTCACTAAAACAAAAATAAAAAGTCTTGAATTTATAAAAATAACAGATGATAAAGCAATGTGCATATTGGTTTCGAATAGAAATATTATAGACGCAAAAATAGTCACACTGGAACAAAATGTTTCCAGAAAAGAGTTAAAGGAATTCTCCGAATATATTACAGAACACTATGCAGGCTGGAGTCTTGAGGAAATCAGCGATGACTTGAGAGACTATATAGAATCACACAAACAAGAATGTGAAATAATGATACAGCGTTTGATAGAGAACTCAAAGAACTCGAAAATACTGGTATCCGGCGTTAAAAATGTATTTAACTACTTCGATCTAAATAATAACCTGGATAAACTAAAACAGATAATTAGCCTGCTGGAAGAAAAGAGAAAGATCTATGAACTGCTAAGAGGAGCCATAAACAGTGACAGAACAATACTAATAGGAAACGACCTGCCGATAACGGAACTGCAAGAGATGGGGCTTGTATCATCCTCTTACAAATACAACAATCAAAATATAGGTGTTGTTGGAATAATAGGTCCTATTAATATGGATTATGAAGAAATATTAAGCATAGTTGAATCCGCAAAAAATAAGATAAACGACATATTGAACAATTAGGAGGGATTATGGACAAAGAAACTCTAAACACAAAAGCAGAAGAACAAAAAGACAATCAAGAAAAGCAAAATAAAACAGAACAAAACAACATAAGCGAATCCGAATCGCTACAAAACGATATAGCACAACTCAATGATAAATATTTAAGACTCTATGCCGAGTTCGATAATTACCAAAAAAGGGTGCAAAAAGAGATAGAAAATGCCAGGGAATCAACAAAAAGGGAATTGATAAATGAATTCCTGGTTATACTGGATAATATGGAAAAGGCGTTGGAGATAGGTAATGACCATAAGGATTCCGTAATTAAGGGAATAGAGATAACAATGAAGTCATTCAAAGATATGCTTACCAGACACGGTGTAAAGGAAATAAACCCCCAAAAAGAACAATTCAACCCGGATCTACACGATGCGCTAATGATGCAACCCTCAGATGAATTGCCAAAGAATATGGTTTTGCAGACATTAGAAAAAGGTTATATGTATAAAAATAAGCTTATAAGACCAGCAAAGGTTGTTGTTAGCTCTGGCAATGAAAACGACAGTAACAATAATGATAATCAAAATATAAACAATAAAAAGGAGGATTAAAAAATATGGGAAAAGTTTTAGGGATTGATTTAGGAACAACAAATTCATGCATGTCAATTGTAGAAGGCTCAAAACCAAAAGTTATACCCAACGCAGAGGGCGCAAATACCACGCCAAGTGTTGTGGCTTTTACGGATAAAGGAGAAATTCTTGTTGGGCAAGCTGCAAAAAGACAGGCTGTAACAAATCCAAAGAGAACGGTGTTCTCAGTAAAAAGACTTATAGGTAGAAGATATGAATCAGAAGAGGTAAGCTTAGCAAAAAGTAGGCTGCCGTATGAAATAACAAGGGGCTCAAATAACGACTGTAGGGTAAAGATAGACGGAAAAGAATATACACCTCAAGAAATCTCCGCAAAAGTACTCCAGAAACTAAAAACAGACGCAGAAAGCTATCTTGGCGAAAAAATTAACGATGCTGTAATTACCGTTCCTGCATATTTTGATGACTCTCAAAGAAAAGCTACAAAGGATGCAGGGAAGATAGCTGGTTTGAATGTACTAAGAATAATAAATGAACCAACAGCATCAGCACTGGCATTCGGACTTGATAGAGAAAAAGAAGGAAAGATAGCTGTATACGATTTAGGCGGCGGTACATTTGATATCTCAATACTCGAAATAGGTGATGGTGTATTTGAGGTTAAATCAACCAACGGAGATACATTTTTAGGTGGTGATGATTTTGACAGGGAATTAATCAACTATATGGCAGACGAATTCAAAAAAGAAAACAGCGTAGATTTAAGAAATGATCCTATGGCTCTACAGAGACTTAAAGAGGCTGCAGAGAAAGCAAAAATAGAACTATCAAGCGCTTTGGAAACAGAAATTAATCTGCCATTTATTACAGCGGATGCATCAGGACCAAAACACCTTGTTATGAAACTCACAAGAGCAAAATTTGAGCAACTCGTAGAATCCTTAATTGAAAAAACACTTGAGCCGTGCAAATTGGCACTAAAAGATGCAGGACTTTCAAAATCAGATATTGACCATGTTATACTTGTAGGTGGCATGACAAGAGTGCCAAAAATTAGAGAGGTAGTTAAAGAATTCTTTGGAAAAGAACCGAGAAAAGACGTAAATCCTGATGAAGCTGTAGCTTTGGGTGCAGCAATTCAGGGTGGCGTGTTGAAGGGTGATGTAAAAGATGTTCTTTTGCTTGATGTAACACCTCTGTCTTTGGGTATAGAAACACTCGGCGGAGTAATGACCAAAATAATACCGAGAAATACAACCATACCAACAAGAAAATCACAGGTTTTCACAACCGCCGACGACAACCAATCAGCTGTTACTATACATGTTCTACAGGGTGAACGCGAAATGGCAAAAGACAATAAAACGCTCGGAAACTTTGAGCTTGTCGGCATACCTCCTGCACCAAGAGGAATACCACAGATTGAGGTTACATTTGACATCGATGCAAATGGAATATTAAACGTAACTGCAAAAGATAAAGCAACAGGGAAAGAACAGGCAATAAGGATTACAGCATCATCAGGCTTATCGGAAGAAGAGATAGACAAAATGGTTAAAGAGGCAGAAGCTCACGCAGAAGAAGATAAAAGAAAAAAGGAGCTTATAGAGACAAAGAATAAAGCCGATTCACTTGTGTATGCAACAGAAAAAAGTCTGAAAGATTTTGGAGATAAGGTTAGCGACAAAGAAAAGAAAGATATAGAAGAGGCTATAGAAAAAACAAAAAAAGCTCTCAAGGGCGATTCAAAAGAGGAAATAGAAAAATCAATGGAAGAGCTTGCAAGAAAATCACATAAACTTGCAGAAGAGGCATATAAAAAAGCACAAACAGGAACAGCTCAGAATAACCAAGGTGGACAAACAAGTGGCGAAGCCAAAAAGGATGAAGAAGAAGTGGTTGAAGCTGAAGTTGAAGAAGACAATAGCAAAAACAAATAAAATGTGATAAAATTGCTGCAATGAAAACAAAAGGGGGTTCGGATAAACTGAATCCCCCTTTTTGTTGTTTTTTACAAACAGAAGGTGGAAGGTAGGTAGATGAAGGATTATTACGCTATTTTAGGTGTTTCCCAAGATGCTACGGATGAAGAATTAAAAAGAGCCTATAGAAAACTTGCCATTAAATATCACCCTGACAGAAATCAGGGCGATAAAGATGCAGAAGAAAAATTCAAGGAGATAAATGAGGCATATTCTATACTGTCAGATCCCACAAAAAGGGCGCAATATGACCAATTTGGCAGTGTAGATGAAAATATATCCAGCTCAAATTTTGGTTATTCTTCTGCATTTGACGATATATTTGGAAATATATCAAGTATGTTTGGCGACATCTTTGGAGATCACGATTTTACGGAACAAAGACGAAACAGACCACAGAAGGGTGAAGATATACGTATTAATCTGACCATTGATTTTAAAGAAGCGGTTTTTGGGGCAGAAAAAGAAATTCAGGTTAAAAAGAGAAAGATATGCCCCAGGTGCGGTGGCAGCGGGGCAGAAAAAGGTGGCATCAAAACGTGCCCTTACTGTAAAGGCACGGGTGAAATATTATACTCTCAGGGTTTTTTATCTGTAAGAAGGACCTGTCCCAAGTGCGGTGGCAGCGGAAGGATTATAACGGAAAAATGCAAAGAGTGTGGCGGGACAGGATACGTATATGATACTGAAAAACTAAAAGTAAAAATAATGCAAGGCATTGATTCCAACAATATTATAAGGCTTTCGGGTCACGGAAATCCGGGACTCAACGGAGGACCAAACGGAGATCTGTATATATACATAAATGTTAAAGAGCATGATTTTTTCAAAAGAAAAGATAAGGATATTTACGTTCAGATACCCATATCAATAGTACAAGCCACACTGGGAACAACAATTAAAATTCCAACGATATGGGGGGAATATGAATTAGATATACCACCCGGCACACAAAACGGCAAAACATTTGTTATAAAGCATAAAGGCGTGGAGCTATCGGGTTCAAGGGGCAATCAAATAGTTGAAATAATGGTTGAAATACCGAAAAAGCTAAACCAAAGGCAGAAAGATCTGCTGATAGAATTTGCCAAAGAATCAGGAGAAAAAGTAGGCTATAAGGATTCTATCTTAGATAAATTCAAAAATATTTTCAAATGAATATAGACTTATTAGCACTGCCAATAGTGGGCGCATTTATAGGTTATTTTACAAATTACATCGCAATAAAGATGTTGTTTTTACCCAAAAAAGCATACTTTATTTTTAACATAAGGATACCTCTTACACCAGGACTGATACCAAAAAAAAGGAAAAATTTGATAGACAAAATATCAAATGTTGTTTCATCCAAGGTTGTAAACAAAAAAGATATTATAAAATATATATACAAGAAAAAAAACAGGACATTCCTGTATCAATTCTCAAAAAACCTGATTGATAGTGTTTTATTGAGAAAAATATCAACACTTAACCTCAACTACACAAAAATTGAACAGTATCTATACGATTTTATAGACAATAACCTGGATACAATAATAAAGGATAGATTGAGCACATTTAATATAGATATAGACTATTTTGTGCACAATGCTTTCTTAAGAATAGATAAGCAGAAAAGTTTAAGAAACTATATATCCCAAAAAAATTTAAACAGTATAGAAAATTTTATAAATCAACTCAGTATCCAAGCACTGTCCCAGCTCTCTCTATCAATGGATTCCCCCGAAATCAAAGAACTTGTAAAAAACAAAATAACAGAAGCCATAAACAGATATGCAGATGGTTCCAACATATTAATGGCATCCATTATTTCCATGATATCACCCCTTATAGAAGACAATGAAAAGGTTGCCAACATAATTATCAAAGAAATAAAAGCAATATTAGCCGACGAAACAATGCAAAAAAAAGTTTCCGAAAATGTTTACAAAGCCTTTCAACAAGAACTGTTAAATAAAGACTTGGAGCATATATCAATAAAGTTGGGGTTTGGTTCAATAGAGAAAATACAAAGTGATATAAGTGAAAAAATAAAAGAGATTTTTGATAGCTTGTCTATAAAGGACAAAATTATAGATGGGGCAATAAGCGGGATAGATAAACATGAGTTATCAAGGTATATAACAGACAAAATAAAGTTGCTTGCCCAAAAATACACATTTTTTGACATTGCAAATATTATGATGCCGCAGATTATAGAAAAGCTTCCTTCAATGGCAGTAAATAACCTGCTTTACATAGTAAAAAGAGAGAGCGAGCAGATTTTCAACTTTGATATAGCAAAAATAGCAAAGGAGAGGTTGGATAAACTCGACATATCAGATATAGAAAATGTGGTTTTAAATATCAGCAAGGATCAATTTACACATATAAACATATTTGGCGGCTTGCTCGGTTTTATTATAGGACTCATCGAAGTTCTTATAGGAAACGGTATTCATTTTTAGGCTATCCGAGGTCAAAGCTGTTCAGGCTTATAATTCAACATTAAACAGATACAATTCACTTCCGCTCATACAACCAATTAAAGGCGATCTATCAACATATCTAAATAAGGCCAGTAACGGAATTTTCTACTATCTATCAAAAGAAGAGGCTGCTATTAGGAGACCACTGCGTAATCCATATTTTTTATCAAGTTCTTGAACGAATAGCCTAAATTCCCGCCCAATTATACCTATGCCACTGGGTCTATTCCCATCAT
>CAZFWO010000047.1:0-9718 GCA_964522785.1 uncultured Desulfurellales bacterium | reverse complement strand
CGAAAAGATAATAGAAGAATCTTCAAAAAAATAAAGAAGGTGGGTTGAAAAACCCGCCTTATGCTTTCATCTTCACTTCCAGAACAGGTATTGAAGACGTTCTCATTACCTTTTCTGTAACACTGCCGAACATAAATCTTTCCAAAGCACCTTTTCCGTGTGCTCCCATCACGATTAAATCAATATCGTTTTTATCCGCAAATTCTACAATTTTCTTAGGAGCATCGCCAACCTCAATAACAACTTCAACGTTGTCACTCAAACCGTAGCGATTTCTTAAATGCTCTATTTCTTTGACTGCTTCTTCCTTCATAGAACTGATTATATCAGCAGATGGTAAAGACGGGATATACCCTATAGCCGATTGTATATCCGTTATGCAATGATAGATATACAGCTTTGCTTTAAATTGTTCAGCTACCGACTTTGCATATTTTAAAGCATACTCCGCATTTTCAGATAGATCCGTAGGAGCAAGAATTTTCTTAATGGTCATGCCATCCATTTTTAACCTCCTTTTTGCTATTTATTTAATCAAAGTTTCCGCTATCTGAACGGCGTTCAAAGCCGCTCCCTTTCTGATCTGGTCCCCTGCTATCCAAAAAGATAGCCAATTCGGACCGTTCAAATCTTGCCTTATCCTACCAACCTCACAATCGTCCTTGCCACTTACAAAAAGTGGCATCGGGTATACGGCATTTCTAATATCGTCAACAACCTTCACTCCGGGGAATTTATCTATAAGTTCCCTTGCTAACTTTGGATTTACTTCATTCTCAAACTCAACCGTTACAGCCTCCGAATGAGCCCTGAATACAGGTAATCTAGCACAGGTAGCCGAAATCTTTATGCTATCATCGTGTAACATTTTTCTTGTTTCATTAACCATTTTCATCTCTTCTTTTGTATAATCGTTATCCATAAAAACATCAACTTGCGGTATAACATTAAAAAGCAGTTGATATGGAAATTTTTCAATTGGAGGTTCCTCGTTATTAGCCCAAGCATAAGCCTGTTTTTCAAGCTCCTTCATAGCCTTTGCACCTGCTCCTGAGGCTGCTTGATATGTTGATACAATAATTCTCTTTATTTTTGAGTAATCATAGAGCGGCTTTATTGCCATTAACATAATAATAGTTGTACAGTTAGGATTAGCTATAATGCCTTTATGCGTAAAAATATCATCTGGATTAACCTCAGGAACTACGAGCGGTACATCTTCGTCCATTCTAAAAGCCGAACTATTATCTATTACAACAGCTCCGGCCTCCACTGCATAGTGTGCAAATTCTTTGCTTCTTGAAGCACCTGCGGAAAACATGGCTATTTCCACGTCTTTAAAAGAATCCTTTGTTGTCTCTTCAACTGTATACTCTTTATTTTTAAATTTTATTTTTTTGCCTTCGGAACGTTTAGATGCCAATAGTTTTAGGTTTTTAATAGGAAAATTTCTTTGTGCAAGTATACTCAGCATCTCTTGCCCAACAGCCCCAGTTGCCCCTACTACAGCAACATTATAAAGTTTCGTCATTAAAATACCCCTCCTACAAATATCGCTTAATTAATATTTCAACTATTTGCAAACAATTTAGTGCCGAGCCTTTTATCAAATTATCTGCCACAACCCACATATTAAAACCATTAATTAGAGATTCATCCCTTCTAATTCTGCCTATAAAAATATTGTCGCTTCCAGATACATCAATAGCAGTAGGATACTTCAATACATTGGTATTGTCAACAACCTTGCACCTTCTTGTTTTAGATAAAATCTCTATAATTTCATCTATATCAAATGCTCTTTCTGTTTCAACGTTAATAGATTCCGAATGTCCCCTGAAAACAGGAATGTACACACATGTAGATGTGATAGCCATATCGGGGACATGCAATATTTTTTTCATTTCGTTTGCAATTCCCATCTCTTGCTTCGTATAGTTATTATTGCAAAATTCATCTACTTGAGGTATGCAGTTAAACGCTATTTTTTGGGGAAAATTTTTAGTTTTTACACTGTCATACTTAAATTCAAACCACGCCTTTGTCTGGTTTAAAAGCTCCTCCATTGCACCCATACCCAATTCACTTACAGCTTGATACGTTGATATGACAACCCTCTTAATTCCATAAGCCCTTTTTATAGGCTCAAGCGCAGCAACAGTCTGGGTGGTTATACTGCTCGGTATAGATATAATTCCTCTGTTTTTATAAATACCTATATCTTCAGGATTGATTTCCGGCACAATTAGAGGAACATCACTATCCATTCCAAAAGTTCCGGTTGCATCTATGATAACAGTACCACTTTTTGTGGCATAAGAAGCAAATTCTTCACTTACCTTGTTATTTGCAACGAACAACGCTATATCCATATCCTCAAAAGAGTGTTCATCTAAAACATCAACAGCTATCTCCTTATTCTTATAAACACAGCTTTTGCCTATTGATCTGTCGCTTGCCAGCAGCTTCAACCTATTAATGGGAAGCTCTTTTTTGTTAAGTATCGATATTATCTCTTTTCCGACAGCTCCGGTAGCGCCGACTATTGCCACATTATACTTTCTCATTAAACTACCTCTTTTATGTAAAATAACTCAACTATCTTCGGTCACCTTTTTATTATAGGAATTCATAGCATGCGTTAAGCCGTTATACACAATATCGAGTGCGGCATTTTTTGCTCTTTCTATGGCTTGTTTAACTGTATCAAGCTCACTGTCGCTGAAATTAGAGAGTACATAATGTGCTGTAGAGCAACTGTTTCTTCCGACACCTACCTTTATTCTTATAAAATCCTTTGTGCCAAGAGCGTTAATAATGGATAAAGCGCCTTTATGTCCGCCACTCGATGAATTCTTCTTTATCTTTATCCTGCCAATCTGCATATCTACATCGTCGTGAATTACTATAAGTTTGTCCAATTCCAATTTATAGAACTTTACAAACAGAGATATACTCTCACCGCTTAAATTCATATACGTTTGAGGCTTTAATACAAGCACTTTATTATTCTTATACATAAAACTTCCAATAGAGCCTTTGATACGAGAATTGAAACAAAAAGAAAAACCGAAAGATAGAGATAATAAATCACAGACCATAAAACCTATATTGTGTGGGGTTAAAGCATACTGATCCCCGGGATTTCCCAAGCCTATAATAGCATGCATCTACTTTTATATATATAGTTATTCTGCTTCTGATTTCTCTTCTTCTGCTTCTTCAGCTTCTTCTGCTTCTTCAGCTTCTTCTGCCTGTTCTTCTTTGGATTTCCCAAGTACTGCAGCAATTGTAAAGTTCTTTGTGGACATAACCTCTACACCTTCAGGCATATCAAGGTCAAATACATGAATTACATCCCCTATATCCATATCGCTTATATCTACAACAATTTCATCGGGTATAGCTTCAGGTACTGCCTTTACGCTAATTCTCTTCCTCGGCTGGTACAGACTGCCTCCAAGTTTAACACCCTTAGATTCACCAACGACTTTAACGGGAACATCAACCGTTATTTGCTTACCTTCGGTTAATTTATAAAAATCTATATGTAGTAAATCCTCTGTAACCGGATGCCATTGAATGGATTTAATAATAACATCAAAGGTATCTTCGCCTATTTTAAGATCAAACCTGTCAATTCTTCTACTTTTTCTTAAAGCTGCCATCAGTTGAGATTTATTCAACTCTATATGTTTATTATTGAAATCTATACCATAAACCACGCCTGGGACTTTCCCCTCTCTTCTCATCCTTCTGGCAACTTTTGTTCCCAGTTCTCTCTCTTTAGCAGTAATAATCATTTCGTATCAACTCCCTTACTTTTTAAACTTCTATTATTCAAAAATAGCACTAAGAGACTCTTTATGATAAACCCTTCTAATTGCTTCCCCTATTAAATCGCCCACAGAAAGAACCTTAATTTTGTCTGTTTTAATCGTCTTGTCGAACTTAATAGTATTTGTTACCGCAAGCTCTGTGATAGGAGAGTTATTGATTCTTTCTATGGCACCTCCGCTCAAAACAGGGTGTGTGCAACAGGCGTAGACATCGTCAGCGCCCTCTTCATAAATAGCTGTTGCAGCATTTGTAAGTGTTCCAGCAGTATCCACCATATCATCAATTATAACAGCTGTCTTTCCTTTAATATCGCCTATAATATGCATTATCTCACTTACATTGGGTTTAGGTCTTCTTTTATCGATAATGGCTATAGAACAACCAAGTTTTTTTGCATAATATCTTGCACGTTCCACTCCTCCCGCATCGGGAGAAACTATAACAATATCGTTAAACTTAATATTTTTTATATAATTAAGTAATATAGGTGCAGCATACAAATGATCAACAGGAATATTAAAGAATCCCTGAATCTGCCCCGCATGCAGATCCATGGACATTATCCTATCTGCACCTGCAGTTGTAATCAAATCCGCCAGAAGTTTTGCGGATATAGGAACCCTTGGAGCAACTTTTCTATCCTGCCTTGCATATGCATAGTATGGAACAACAACATTAACCGATTTGGCACTGGATCTCTTAAGAGCATCCAGTGTTACAAGCAGTTCCATTATGTTATCGTTCACAGGATGGGACAGTGACTGTATAAGGAATACATCATCGCCTCTGACACTTTCGTCTATTTGAACGTATATCTCTCCATCGCTAAACCTTGATATCTCTGTTTTAGTCAACGGCTCGCACAAATAATTACTTATCTCTTTAGCCAACTCTATATTTGCAGTTCCACTAATTAGCTTTAAATTTGTCATTCCTACTCTCTTTAAAAATAAAATGGCTGGGGTGGGTGGATTCGAACCACCGATCGAGGATCCAAAGTCCTCTGCCTTGCCGCTTGGCTACACCCCAATAAAACGACCGCGATCCAGGATCACGGCCTAATATTCATTAAGAATTTTCTTCCTCTTCTTCTTTAGGCTGAGATATTACCTTATCATATTCTCCCAAAACAGCCGTTTCCAGCTTATGTCTCATTTCATTGTTTAACGGATGAGCAACATCTTTAAAGCTTCCGTCCTTCATCTTTCTTGAAGGCATAGCAACAAATAAGCCTTTCTGACCGTTAATAATTTTTAAATCTCTGACAACAAACTCATTGTCAAAAATTACCGTTGCAAAACCCTTTAATTTTTCATCGCCTTCGATTGGACTTACCCTTACCTCTGTAATTTCCATAAAGCTTACCTTCCTTCTTCTGCAAAATTTACTGTTTTACAAAACAAACCCTCAGATTCCAATAATCGCCATACCTCTTCGCCTCTTCTCACCTCCGGATTAATAATTGAAAACACACTTGCACCACTACCGGATAGCAGTGCGTTACCAAAATGCCTATACAAAAAAAACTTTAATCTTTTTATCTTGTCAAATTTTTTCAAAACCACGCTCTCCAGGTCGTTGCAGGCACTAAATTTAATATCTTCAATGCTGCATTCCACACTACTACTAACAAGCGGCATTTTATTGATACATACACAATTTGTCAACAATAATTTTGAATATACATAGGCGGTACTTACATGAATATTGGGAATTGCAAGAAAAACAGCGTGTTTTTTTACATTGCAGTCAACCTCCTCAAGAACTTCGCCTCGCCCCCTCGCTATTGCTGCAGGTTTTTTGCATAGAAAAAACGGTACGTCTGAACCCAGCTTGCAGGCAAGATTATGCAATTGACTATAACTTAAAGGAAAATCAAACAGTTCATTTAACATCTTTAATGTGTACGCGGCATTTGAGCTTCCACCGCCAAGACCTGCACCGAGCGGTATATGTTTTTCTATATCTATCCTGACCTGTGGCTTAATTTTTGCTTCTTCAAAAAACAGCATTGCCGCTTTATACGACAAATTCTTTTCATTCTCTATCTCATTTATATTCGTTGTCAAATTTATATTATTTGAAAATATTTTTGTTATTTCTATATAATCAAAGAAATCTATTTTATGCATAAGTGTGCGCAGCTCGTGATATCCGTCCTCTCTCTTTCCCAAAACAGATAAAAACAGATTGACCTTTGCAAATGATTTTGCAATCAAAATAGAGCTCCCAATTTTTTGGCAAGATTTCTTACCTCAAATTTGACCTTTTCCTCATCTATATCTACAAATTCTCTATCTTTTAGAATAATTCTACCGTTTATTATAACAGTCGAAACATCCCTTGAGTTTGCAGCGTACGCAATATACGAATACGGATCAAAAATCGGTACAGACTCAAAAGAATCGAGTTTCATTATGGCAATATCGGCTTTGTAGCCCTCTTTTAAGATTCCGGAATTATTAAACAGTGAATTTACACCTATGTTAAAGGTCTGTTTTGCACACAAAGCCTTTTCGTTTCCCGATATCACCTTCTGTATAAGATTCATTGTTCTTAACTCTTCAACCATATCAACATTATTGTTACTCGCAGAACCGTCCGTACCAATGAGAATATTTATACCCATATCTAACATTTTGTATATTGGGGCAATACCGCTTGCAAGCTTAAGATTGCTTTGCGGAACATTTATTACATTTGCACCTCTTGTTTTTATAAGGCTCATATCATAATCCGAAACATCAACGCAGTGTGCCAGATATGTCCGACTATCCAATAAACCCGTTTCGTTCAATATTTCTAATGGTCTTTTGCCCTTTTCTTTCAAAACAAGTTCAACTTCACTTTTTGTTTCATTGGCGTGTATTTGCAGTATCGACCCATCCCTTACATCGGCTATCTTTCTTAAACTCTCAACGGACAAGGTGTATGTTGAATGCGGTGCAAAACTAACCTTGATATCATCACATTCAAATTCCTTTTTCAAAGAAAGCGTTTTGGATATGGATTCCTCCGCATTTTTGCTATCCGGGGTCGGAAAATCTATTATACCATTGCCTATAACGCCCTTCATGCCTATCTCAAGCGCAGCCTTTGCAACCTCCTCTTCAAAGAAATACATATCCATGAAGCATCCTACACCGCCCCTTATCATTTCAAGCATAGACAATTTGGAGCAAATATAGACCATCTCTCTATTTACATACCTTGCTTCGTTCGGAAATATATAATTATTAAGCCAATCCATCAAAGCTAAATCATCAGCCATACCTCTAAACAGGCTCATAGCAAGATGCGTGTGTGCATTACAAAATACAGGCATTACAATAGAGCCTCTGGCATTAATAATACTATCCGCCTCTCTGTTTATATTTTTAGCCACAGATTTTATTGTGTCATTTTCTATAAAAATATCAAAAAATCCATCTTTTTCGCCTATACAATATCCATTTTTTATTAGTATACTCACTAAACAGCCTCCAGAAAACCGTTTATAAGCAAAGAAAGCTTTTGTGATGAGATTCTGGCTGTTTTGATAACATCGTCAAGTGAAGCCTTCTCCATACAATCCGGTCTGTTGATGTTTGTTATAATAGAGATAGCCAAACAGTCAATCCCCATATGATTGAGCGCTATAACCTCAGGCACAGTTGACATACCCACTGCGTCTCCGCCTATAAGCCTAAAAAAACGCGTCTCGGCTGGTGTTTCCATTGATGGCCCACTCACACCTACGTAAACGCCTTCTTTCAAATCTATACCATTTTTTAACGCTGTCTCCCTTAACATACCTATATACTTTTTGCTGTATGGTTCACTCATATCAGGAAACCTTTCACCAAGCTCGTCTATGTTTCTACCCTTAAGCGGATTTGTGCCCATCATATTTATATGGTCTGTTATACACATCAAATCGCCCTTGCTAAAATTGATATTCAATCCACCTGCAGCATTGGTCAAGATGACAAGCTTTGCACCCGCCAATCCAAGCATCCTTGCCAAAAACACAACCTCTTCCATAGAATATTCTTCATAGTAGTGAAATCTGCCATGTGCCACAACCACTCTTTTATCCTTAATTCCAGCATATTCAAAATAACCCTTATGAGAAGGCGTTGTGGTTTTGGGCATATTTGGGATATCGCCGTAATCTATCCTCTTTGTACTTTTGGCTTTTAATTCTATATCTATGCCCGTGCCAGTTATGATTGCATAATCTACTTTTCCGACAAGAGCTATAAATCTATCCGCAGACTTTTTCAAAATTTCAAGCATACACCTTTACCTCACCCCAACAAAAAATACCCTATAAACATATCATAGTTGTTTTTATTAAGAAAACAAATTTTTTACCAATCTGTATTTATTGAGGCCATTACGCAGTGGTCTCTTAAGGTTCAAGCACGAGTCTAAATCCTATAAAGTCATTTATCAAACCCGGCATATAGTTGCTTCTTGCGCTTAATCGTACATCTTTTTTGCGGCTGTACCAGCTTCCGCCTCTCACGGATTTTGCCAATGATATGTACGGATTGATATACACGGGGTTATTCTTTTTGCTCGTTAAGTACGCCTTTGAATAGAATGTATCATAGCACCACTCTGCGGCGTTACCAAGCATGTCATATAGGCCAAATCTGTTTGGTAGAAACTTACCCACAGGCGCTGTAGCAATATATCCATCTGAACACTTGAACGGTTTTTGATAGTAGCTCTTTAGTGCTTTATGGGATGTTATGTCATAAACATTTGCGTATTTACAGGCGTCTTCTTCATTTTTCCAATAGGTGTCATTTTTTACCCCGCCTCTTGCGGCATATTCCCACTCTGCTTCTGTTGGAAGTCTGTATATTTCCTTTGTCTTTGTATATAGCCATGCTATGTATTGCTGTATTTTATCCCAGGATACATTAACTACGGGATTGTTGTCCTGATTTAAATTATATAATTTGCTTTTGCCGCTGTTGTGACTGGGAGAAAACATTTTAAACTGTTTATTGGTTATTTCATACTGGCCTATAAAAAACCCATCCACGCATACCTTGTGTTGGGGTTTTTCGTTTTTTGTAGCAAGGGAATCGTTTTTATTGGCTCCCATTGTATAACAGCCTGCAGGTATATATACAAACTTTATGCCTATAGGGTTTGTGTAGTGACGCTTTCTAACGAGCAAGGACCATGTAGAGTTTTTTGGAAACCCATCCGGAAAGTCTTTGTATACATTCCAGTAGATTTGCTTATTTTTACCAACGTCTACCAATCCTATATCTCCCTCTAAGTGTAGCTGTCTTGTTGAGTATATATATCCCTTTGTTCTTATTTGCATTCCGACAACATATTGGTTATTTGTACTGTCTTTATTTAAATCATAGTGAAATACGATATATTTTCCATCCCATTCCGCAGAAGCATTCTGGTAATTGGCTGCATTGGCGTTATTTAATACCCCCAATAAAAAAAACATTAAAACAACTGTATATTTTATCATACATACACCTTCCTTTTTGGAAATATTATCTATATATTGATCGGATTTCAAGATAAAAAAATAAATGGTAGCCCCAAGGGGAGTTGAACCCCTGTTTTCGGCGTGAGAGGCCGACGTCCTAACCACTAGACGACAGGGCCAATAAAATGGCTGGGATGCAGGGATTCGAACCCCGACCAGCGGATCCAGAGTCCGCTGTCCTACCATTAGACGACACCCCAAAAAAGCAACGAAATTTTATAAGTTTATGGCAAAAAGTCAAGAAAATTGTTGAATAAGCAGAGTGTTTGTGACTTTTTACAGGTTTTATGGAATAAATAGATGCTATTTAGTACGATCAATATGGACATCCATTTGAGGAAACGGTATAACAATATTATTTTCATA
>CAZFWO010000046.1:0-9747 GCA_964522785.1 uncultured Desulfurellales bacterium | reverse complement strand
AAACTAATAGATAAAAAGGATATAAAAACAATAGAGTTGGATGAGGAGTTGCAAAAGACAGATAAAGTTTTTTACGAAAATGGGTGACGGGTCACTTTCTTTATTTGCTCATTAAGCATACTAAGCACAAGATTACCTTATTTTACCTAATGAGACCATTGCATAATATATATTTCTTATCAAGTTCTCGAAACGAATATGATCCAGCACCTATTTTCGTGTATAAAGTTTTTAAGAACATAAAAGTTTCTTACAAAAATAGGTGCTGGGTCATCGTTAAAAAATTCATTCTTGAGTTGAGAGGATTTGATAAGAAATTGTAAGAGTATTATTTCATCACTGTGCAGTGGTCTCATTATATTGAAATATTAATAGTATTGGGGTCAAATTTGATATTCTGCGCTAATAGCAAGGTGACTTGTGTGTAGAGCCGCATCTTTTTTTCTTGCAATTGTAGTTTTCTTGATTCAATTTTCTTGAGTTTATCCTCAAAAATATCCTTTAGAGAGCTATTCTTTGAAGAATTTATTATAGATTTTATTTTCAGCTCATCGCTTGAATACTGTTGTATTTTTGATTGAATTTTGCTGCCTAAGGCAGTTTTGACTTGTTCGCTCTTTTCTTTTTTGGGACAGTAGGTAAGCGCTTGAGAATGTCCGCTTGTTGCGGATAAATAGCTGCCTTTTTGCGCAAGATTTAGGTATAAATCCTTACCCACCACATAACAGCCGTCTTTTGCCGCTTTATTTTCAAATCTTTGAAGATTACTTGATTCGTGAGATGCAACCCGGGAAATGGAGTTAGCTGCAGTTGCCCCACTTGATGAACCCCACTCTCCCGGGTCTAATTTATATTGCAATATGGGATTGGAAACGGCACCTATCGATACCATTTGCACCCCCTAATTTAGCCTATTTTAGCTCCCGGCTTTACATCGTTTGATGTTGTTAAAAGAGCCAGCGATTTGCCGTCTTTAGCCGCAAGCAGCATACCGTTTGACTCAATGCCCATAAGCTTGGCGGGCTTTAAGTTCGCAACTACAACAATTGTCCTGCCTACAAGCTCCTCGGGTTTGTAATACTCCTTCAGTCCGGCAACAAGTGTTCTTGGGTTTTCCTCACCTATATCTATTTTGAGTTTAATCAATTTTTTTGATTTTTCAACATTTTCAGCTTCTAAAACCTTGGCTGTACGCAAATCAACATTGAAAAATTCGTCTATACTTATTTTTTCTGATTGTTGTTCTTTGTCAATACTTTTAGTTTGTTTTTCCTCTATTCTATTGAAGATAACATCTCCCTTTTTTACCTTAGCTCTTTCTGTAGAGTAAAAATTTATAAAGAACCGATGGTCATATTTCTCGATATTTCCTTCAATACCGAGCTGCTCCCATATTTTTTCAGCAGTATCAGGCATGAAGGGTGAAATTATGCCAGCTATAAATTTTAGAGATGAGAAAAGGTTATAAAGAACCTCTTTTAGATTATTTTCTTTATTCTGTTTTTTGAGTTTCCACGGTTCTTTTTGAGCTATATATTTGTTGCTGAATCGTATAAACTCAAAGATATCGGACAGCGCCATATCAAATCTAAATATGTCTAAATCTTTTTTAATTTTCGAGAATGTTTCCTTTGCCTTTTCACTTACAGAACTATCTGAAACATCCGCTGGTCTTTCAACATTTCCGTTTGTGTATTTTTCAATCATTGTAAGGCTTCTGTTTAGAAGATTTCCAAGATCGTTGACAAGTTCTGAATTAATGCGCTCAATTAGCTCTTTTTCAGAGAAATCACCATCCAAGCCAAATGGCACATTCCTCAATAGGAAATATCTATAGGCATCGCGTGGGTATCTTTCTATCATGTCATTGGGGTCGACAACATTGCCCAAAGATTTGCTCATCTTTTTGCCATCCACAGTCCACCATCCGTGAGCAACAATATGTTTTGGCATAGGTAAATCCAGCGCCATCAAAAATGCCGGCCAATATACGGCATGAAATCTCAATATATCTTTACCTACAAAATGTGCATCGGCAGGCCATGTGGTAAAAAATTGTTCCGTTTCGTCTGCATAACCTATTGCGCTTATATAGTTAAGCAAGGCATCGAACCATACATATATTACATGTTTATCATCGAATGGAACCGGTATACCCCAGTCAAATGATGTGCGGGTAATGCTCAGATCTTTTAAGCCGCTTTTGACAAAACTTACTATTTCGTTATATCTCGTTTGAGGAAGAACAAAATCGGGATTGTTTTTATAAAATTCAAGCAATTTATCCTGATAAGCAGAGAGCTTAAAGAAGTAACTTTCCTCTTTAACTTTGTCTACCTTTCTTCCGCATGACGGACACAGCCTCTCTTTTCCAATCTCTATCTCAGAATAGTAGCTTTCGCACGGTATGCAATACCAACCCTCATACTCTCCCTTGTATATATCGCCTTTTTTATATAGTTTACTGAAGGCTTTTTGAACACATTGTATGTGGTAATCATCTGTTGTTCTTACAAAGGAGTTGTTTGTTATATCAAGTTTCTTCCATAAATTCTGGAAGTTTACAACAACTTTATCGGCAAGCTGCTTTGGTGTTAAATTTTTACTTCTTGCTGTTTTTTGTATTTTCTGGCCGTGCTCATCGGTACCTGTTAGAAAGAATACATCATTTCCCAACAAACGTTTGTATCTTGCAAGTGTATCAGCTGCTATAGTTGTGTATGAGTGCCCTATGTGCGGTATGTCGTTAACATAGTATATAGGCGTAGTTATGTAGTATTTTTCTTTTTTGAAACTATTCACTTTTTTTTCCTCCTTGATTTGATAATTCTTTTACATCAGAAACATTAACCTCTACCATCATGTTATCTTTATTTTTTAATATCACAGTCTTTTTTATAGGATTTATATAAACAACTCTGCCTTCCACATCCCCTGCTTTTGCCATGCTGTCCAGTTTTGGCGCAACCTGCATAAACTCCTCATACATACCCTCTTCATACCACAGGCAGCACATCAATCTACCGCATGCGCCTGAAATCTTTTTAACATTTATATTGAGGTTTTGATCCTTTGCCATTTTCACAGAGACCGGATTGAATGTTCTTAAAAATCTTGAGCAGCACAGTTCATCTCCGCATAAACCCAGTCCTCCTATAATGCGTGCTTCATCCCTGACACCTATCTGTCTCATTTCTATCCTTGTTTTAAATGTTGAAGCAAGTTTTTTGACCAAATTTCTGAAATCAACTCTACCAGGAGCAACAAAATAAAAAACTATTTTGCTCCTATCAAGCATATATTCAACCTTTACAAGCTTCATATTGAGCTCAAAAAATTCTATTTCCTCCCTGCAGATTTTAAAAGCCTTCTTAGATAATTCTTTGTTTTCTTCATATATCTTCAAATCTTCATCTGTGGCTTTTCTAACTATAAAATTGAGGTTGTCGCTTACATCCTCGTCCATTTTAATTTTCATGATGGTACCGATATTCAAGCCTCTTTCATATTCTGCTACAATTTTGTCTTTTATATTTAAATCCATGTCTTTATAAAAAAACGGATACAGTTGACCTGCATTACTGAATTTTACCAAAGCTATATTCATATTTTACTCCCTTTTATTCAATAATTTAAAAAATAGAGCGAACAAGAACAATTTTTGATTTAGGTTGAACTGTTCAAATTTAACAAGTTCCTCATTAATAATGCTTGATTGTTGAAAGTCTTGAGTGGTAGAGAGCGCCCTTGCAACGCCTTTTAACACAGATATAACATCCTCTTTTGAGAGAATTTGCAATTTTGCTGCCTCTATAAGCATTGTTTCGATATCATTATTCTTGAGCGCATTTATTAATTTTTCATCTTTTTCATACTCAATTTTTTTTCTTATAATCTGTGCCCTTGATTTTATGGTTTCAAGTAGGTTGTGACTCTTGTAGAGTATAAAGTAGTTTAAAGGGTACGGTTCCTCAAGCAACTTTAGCAGGGCGTTTTGTGTCTCCAATCCCATACTGCCAAGTATAAAAGCCTGCTTTTCGTTAGTAGCAATTGAGCTTTTATTTTTAATCTCTCTGACATCATCTATTTTCAATATATCGTATTCAAATATTTTTTTATTCTCTATTCCAAGATTTCGACACATCTCTATTGCATCATCTTTTGACGCATTGTCAATAACAAAAACATTAAATTTTTCTAACTTTTCTGCCATATATCCAATATTTCCTTAAATACTGCATTCTGCGGCTTTTCTCCGTCTATTGTGTAAACATTACTGTAGTGTGTTGCTATATATTTATAACCTTTTTTTACCTTTTTAAAAAAATCTTCACCCTTTGATTCTATTATGTCCCTACTTCTTTTCCTCTTTTCCATCGTAGAGATATCTATATCTATTATGAATGTGATATCCGGCAAAAGTCCATCTGTGGCAAATAGATTGGCTTTTTCAACGAAATCGAGATTCAGTCCTTCTCCAAAGGCTTGATAGGCGATTGTTGAAAACAGGGTTCTGTCACTTACTACATATTCACTTTCAATAGCCTTTTTTATCTTTTGGATATGCATAGCCCTATCTGCCAGGAACATAAAAAGTCTCGACTTGGGATTCAGATTCTCTGTTAACAGGATATCTTTTATTTGTCCGTTAACGCCTCCCGGCTCCTTGGTGCATAGCACTTTTTTGCCGCTTTTGGATAAAAATTTACAAAACATCTGCATCTGCGTGCTTTTGCCAGATGCATCTATGCCCTCAAATGCTATGTATTTATTGGAAAAGTTCATTGGTTTTTTTTGGAACATATATACTTTTACCTATTATTTTAACGATGTCACTCCAGTTGGAATTGGCATTTGCTTTTACCTCGGACACAGGCTGCATTCGTGAATCTAAAACATCTATCAAATTAAATAAAATAGCCTCTTTTGTCTTTGGTTGTTTTGGTGAACCGTATTCATACTCTCCGTGGTGGCTTAATATACAGTGCAGCAGATTCATGGACCTTTCTTCAGATATAGATTTCATCCCCTTTATTCTATTTTGAACTATGGAATATCCTATTACGATGTGTCCTATAAGTTTACCCTCTGTTGTATAGTTAAATGTTACAGGGTCAAGTTCATAGACCTTGCCTATGTCGTGCAGAAGAGCACACGACAAAAGCAAATCTCTGTCAATATCTTTATAATATTCACCTAATTCTTTTGCTAATTTGCTCACAGAAACGGTATGTTCCAGCAGCCCGCCTATGTAAGCATGGTGCATAGCTTTTGCAGCAGGGGCAATACAAAATTTGTCAAGAAAGTCCTTATTTTCAAAAATGCTTAGCAATAGTTTCTTGAGCGACTGATTACCTACGCTGTTTATCAAGACAAACAATTCTTTTTTCATTGTTTCTCTGCTGCGTTTGGATGATGGTAGAAATTGTGTTTTATCTATGCTGCTACTATCTATTTTCTTTATATCCTTTATTATGATTTGCCAATTGTCATTATAGAAATTACTTTCACCCGTAATTTTAACAAAATCACCCTCCTCGAAGTTGTTTTTAAGATGGATTAGGTTGTTCCATATTTTGGCATCTATTGTGCCGCTTCTATCTTTTAGCTTTAAACCGAGATAGTCGTCGCCATTTCTCGCCTTCAGAACATGTTTTTCAGAAACTAAAAATACCTCATCTTCTATTCTTTGAATTTTTTTTTCTTTAATGCCCTTAATACATTCGTACATAAAAACCCCTTACATTCTTTAAATATAAAACACCTAAAGATATAAAACTATTGTTTTATTTTCAAGAATTATAAGAAACAACAATTTTCAATGGTCAATATTCCTCGTTTTCCCACATAGAAGGCTCAAATCGTACAACTCTATTTCTGCCGGTTTCTTTTGCCTTATACATAGCCACATCGCTGTATTTGATGCATTGCCAAAGATTTTCTGAATCATTATCAAAAAGTGAAATACCGATACTTATTGTCTTTTTTATTACACTGCTCCCTACGTTAATACTGGTGCTCTCTACGGATTTTCTTATCCTTTCAGCTATTGCCATAGCATCTTTCTCATCCGTATCCATAAGCAAAATTAAGAATTCTTCTCCACCAAATCTTACAAACATATCGGATTCCCTTACTTCTTTCATTATTGCGCCAACTACACTTTTTAAAACTTCATCACCGACATTATGTCCGTATGTATCATTTACCTTTTTAAAGAAATCGATGTCACACATCAAAATTCCGCACTGTGTGCCCCTGCGTTTGATCGAAGCTGCAAATGTAGATGCAAATTCATCAAGAAATCTCCTATTATATATTCCTGTCAAAGGGTCTCTTAATGTAGATTCCTTAAGTTGACTTAAAAGCCTTTTGGATTCTATAACAGGTGCAGCCTCTTTTAAAAATTTCTTTAGTCTGTTTATTTTTTCCTTTTGCATATCAGCATTTTCATCAAATATCATTTGAATAACAGAACCAATAGTGCCGCCCACAACAAGAGGAATGCATATATAGCTTTTACTCTTGTCTCCTATGTAACTCAAACAAACATCTGTTCCTTCAGATGAATAGACATCATGTGCAGTCCTGACCGCTCTGCACAAACTCGAGTCAAGAAGGATATCTCTTTTGCATAACATATCTTCGCTGCCCACCGTTTCTATCTGTTTTAGGGCGTTTTTACTGTTATTCACCTCGTAGATAGTGAAATGGTTGATTGAAAATTCTTCCTTTAAGAGATTAGCAACTCTGTTGTATACTGCATCTATATCCTTATCCCCTTCCACCATTTTTTTAAATAAGAACAGCTTGTAACTTTCGTCTATAAATGCGTTGAAGTTTTTAACAAGGTTTCCCAGCTCATCGCTGAATATAACGGGCAGCTTTAGGCCGGACGAGATATCCTCAGTTATTAGTCGCTTGGAGAGCTCGGCTATCTTTGATATGTATGACGTAATTCTTGACAAGATAACAAAGAATATAACTATAGAAATAAGTGTGGCAAAACCACCCAATGCTACACTATAAAGCATTGTTTTGGTTAGGTTGTGCTTTGCCCTTAAAACATATGCCGATACATCTTTATCTATATCATCAGTATAAAATCCGCTTCCGATAATCCATTTCCAGGGACAGAAACAGCTAATGTAAGATATTTTCGAAAAACACCTATCTTTGGATTGTCCCGGTTTAGCCCAGCAGTAATTAACAAATCCACTCCCGCTGGTTTTTACAACGCGAGACATCTCCCTGAATAGATATACACCGTTTTTATCTTTAAAATTCCAAACATATGTCCCGTTTAGCTCCGGCTTGGCGGGATCCGAAACCATATTTCCATCTGTGGTATTAATCCATATATAGCCGTATTCTGAGCTTCCTTGCTGTATTTTATACTGAATAGAACTTATGTACTCTATAGTTTTAATTTGAGCTTCACGCTCGGTCATTTCCCCGTTTTTATAATCGTTATAAAAAGCAATTGCAGTTTTGGTAGCTATTCCTACCATATTTTCTACAATTGCTTTTTTATTGTTAATAAGTTTTTGCCTATATATACTTGCTTCTGATTGATATGCTGCCATGTTGTTGTATATATAGTACGAGTAGCCTATGACACCTATGACAGATATGGAAATAAGGTATGTTAAAAAGATTTTGTATTTTAGACTTATACTATAGAACCATTTCAAAAGCTCTCTCATTTTGCCTCGAGATATTTTGTTTTTTATAAACGACCCTATATTTATCATACATCTGATACCTTGTCCAATATTTCATGAGATTACTTTAAAAAATGCAATATACTGTAGTTTTACAGATGCATCAGGATTATTTATCCTTTTATTGGAATTTTTTAATATATTGGTCTATTATGTTGAAAAAATTGGGAGATGTTTGTGCATAAACCTGATTTAAAAAATAAATTGTTTATAATATATAATAGATTGCTTGAAAGGTTTTCATATCAGTATTGGTGGCCCGGAGAAACAAAGGATGAGATTGTTATAGGTGCGCTTTTGACGCAGAATACTGCATGGAGCAATGTTGAAAAAGCTATAGAAAATTTAAAACACAACAACATTTGTTCACTCGAAGCTATTTTCTATGCCGATATAGATATTGTAAAAAATAGTATAAAATCTGCAGGTTTTTTTAATCAAAAGTCCCGATACCTCAAAAATATTGCGGAATTTTTTGTAAAAAGTGGCTCATTTTTAAAACTTTCGCAGATGGATACGTATATATTGAGAGAAAAGCTTTTGGGCGTAAAGGGTATAGGAAAGGAAACAGCCGACTCCATATTGCTTTATGCCTTTGAAAGACCGATTTTTGTTGTTGATGCTTATACAAAACGGCTTGTAATAAGACATAGTTTGTCTGAAAAAATTGATTATGATTCCCTGCAGGCACTGTTTATGAATAATTTGGACAGCAGAGCTGAGTTGTTTAATGAGTATCATGCACTTATTGTCAAAAATGCAAAGGAGTTTTGCAAAACAAAGCCACAATGCAGCGGATGTCCTCTTAAGGGGGTGTAGAATTGTTGTTGGTAGGTTTAACAGGTTCTATAGCTACAGGAAAAAGCACTGTTGCAAAAATTTTTAAAAAGCTTGGGTGTTATATTATTGATGCAGACGATATTGCTCATAGGGCATATGAAAAAGGCACAAAGTCATACAAAAAAATAGTTGAGGAATTTGGTAAAGAGATACTTGATAAAAACGACAATATAGACAGAAAGAAACTCGGAAGAATCGTTTTAAACAATAAAAAGTTGCTTGAAAAACTTGAATCTATTGTTCATCCCGAGGTTGAACGCATAAGAAACGCCGCTATTGAAGATATAACAAAAAAAGATAAAAATGCCATTATAATTTACGATGTTCCGCTACTTTTTGAGAAGAATCTTGAGGGTATGTTTGATTATACCATTGTTGTGTATGCAGATATGGATACTGAAATAAAGCGTCTAATAGAAAGGAATAGTATTGATAAAAAAGAGGCTATCAAACGAATCTTGCTTCAGATGTCTATCGAAGAAAAAAAGAAAAAAGCAGATTTTGTCATAGACAACTCAGGCAGTTTGGATAGTGCAAAAAGACAGATTCAAGATCTGTTTTTTAAATTAAAACAACTGGAAAATAAAAAACATAAATAAGCTTTTTACTATATATATCTGGATTGTACTTAATATAAAGAGACCACTGCGTAATCCATATTTCTTATCAAGCTCTTGAAACGAATAGACCTAAACACCCACTCTCATAGATAGAGTTTTAAGAAAATAAGAAGTTAGTTTTGCAAAAAAACTTCCAAATAGTTTACATTCTTTAAAATAGAATGGGTGTCGGGCTCAACTGTTTGAGTCTATTTTTCACAAGCCTGCTGTTATTTTCTTTATGGTAGGTGACATTACGCAAAAAGTGCTTAGTGTGCTTAATGAGCAATGTCCTTCTTCCTCACCATCCATTCTTGATATACGGGATATCAATAGAGTTTATTTATAGAATGGATGGTGAGGAATTCATCCTTTATTTGCTCATTAAGCATACTAAGCACAAGATTGCCTTATTTTACCTAATACTTAAATTAAGCTTTATTAAAAATACAGTTTTTGTTTTTTGCGAAAAGAGCAGATGGTAAGTGAGGAATCGGCGAGCGCAGTTGAGCCTAAGCACCTAATACCCAGCACCTAATACCCAGCACCTAATACCCAGAACCTAATACCCAGAACCTACAACA
>CAZFWO010000045.1:0-9931 GCA_964522785.1 uncultured Desulfurellales bacterium | reverse complement strand
TTTAACCATTTTGTAAGCAATGCTTAAAATCCACAAAATTATAAAGGTTAGCACAATTGTAGCACCAGCCGGTGTATCCAGTATGTAGGCTGCTGATATGCCGGCTATAACACTTATAAATGAAGACAGCATAGAAACAATTATCACGCCCTTATAGTTCCTTGAAATATTCAAACCAACGAGGGTTGGAAGCACCAGAAAGGCGTTGACTAATATTATGCCTATGAGTTTTATTGACATTACTATTACGATAGATAGAACAACCCAGAATAGGTAGTAAAGAAAATCAACTTTTAAGCCCGATATATAAGCTAATTCTTCGTTATATGTCATGAGATGGAAGTGTGAAAAATAGTAGGACATAAAGAGAAAACCCAATAAAAATACAATCGTACTAATGTATAAATCGTGTGTATTGACAGATAGTATATTGCCAAACAGGATTCCAAGCATATTGGCGGAATATCCGTTGCTTATGCTTAGAATAAATACGCCAAATGCCATGGAAAAGACAAAGATAACATCTATAGCACTATCTTCGCTTATTTTCCCTCTTTTGTACATAAACGCTATCAATAGAGAAGCACCGATGGAAAATGTCAAAGGGAGCAAATATCCTGCAAAGCCGCATAGGAAATTCAGTGCTATTCCTCCAAAAGCCGAGTGTGCAATGCCTACACCGGCAAACGTCATTTTTCTCATAACGACAAAATAAGACATAAAAGATAGCAGTATGGAAAGTAGAATACCTACAACAAATGCCCTAATCAATATATCCCAAATCATTCAATTATCCCTACTTATTATACAGTCTTTGCAGTTTTTTCCATGAATGACAATCTCCATATCATTTCCATATACCTCTTTTAAAACCTTGGAAAAATCTATTCTATTGGATTTTCCATGGCAGTGCAGTTTTACGTTAAGGCACATAACTTCGTCTACATACTTTGTTATGGCTCCTATATCATGACTAACCATAACAATGGTTATTTTATTCTCATGACTCAATTTTTTTAGTGTCTCGTACAATTTGGTATTGTAAACAACATCTATCGCTGTATTAGGCTCGTCTAAAATTAATATCTCCGGATTGTGAATCATGCATCTTGCCAAAGAAACCCTCTGTTGCTGCCCGCCGGATAACTCTTTTATATAGTTATATATCTTGTCTTTTATTCCAAAAAGCTCAAGCCAATATGTAGCATACTCTATCTCGCTTTTTTCATATTTTCTAAATATGCCAAATGGCTTAATCTTTTCAATAAGTACGGCATCTATAACCCTTATGGGCATATTCCAGTTGACTATGGCATGCTGAGGCAGATATCCGATTAATCCCCTTTTTTTGTTCATATACTCTTTCAAATCCAAACCATCTATCGTTATGCTGCCGCTTGCGGGTTTTATCAGATTTAGCATGGATTTTAAAAGCGTTGTCTTGCCGGCACCATTTGGCCCAACGATACCCACAAACTCACCCTTTTCTATATTCATACAGATATCATCAAGAATAACTTTATTGTCAAATTTTACAAATAGATTTTTTATTGATATCATTTGAATGCCTTTTCTATCTGGTTCAAATTGTACAATAGAAGTTTCGGATAACTGTTTATATCTTTTGGCGAGCCAAGGGGATTGAGATTGACAATACTGTAGTTTAATTTATCGGCTATCATTCTTGCAAGCTGGTAGTTGCTTATATATAAAACCAAGCCCTTTGAGCAGCGGCATCTATCAACAGTCTGTTTTATATCGCTTATCTTTGGTTCCTCATTGCCTTTCTTGATAAGTACCGAACATGAATGCTGCCCCACAGATTTGAGCAGATATTCAAAAGCGGGCTTAATGTCCACAAAACAACAGTTTTTCAAAGACTTTAATGTAGATATGTATCTATCTCTTATATCCATTATTTCTTTGTTTAACTTTTCGGTATTTTCTTTGAAATATGAACAATGTTGAACATCCAAACTGCACAGTTTATCGTTTATTTTATAAATTGCATTGTTTGCCATAAACTGTAAATCAAGCCAGATATGTGGGTTTGCCACGATTTTATTATCTATAATTTTAGCATCTATGGGGTGTTTGTAGTAATCTGATAGAAATAGTACCTCTTTATTTTTTAAGAGATCTCCAACTTTATCTATCCAAAATTCAAAACCAAAACCGACGCCGACAAATAAATCAGCCTTTGCGAGGCGCATTAAACTTTTCGGCCTTGGACTGAATACATGCGGATTTGAGCCACTCGGTATAAGATATGAACTATCTACATACCTTCCCCCTATCTGCTTGACTATAGATGAAAGTATGAAGGTAGTTGTTACAACATGAATCTTTGCTGAAGCACTGATATTAAATACCAGTAGGGCAAATATGGATACGATAAATACTCTTAAAATTCTCATTGCATGCCTCCTGTCATCTTTAAAAATTCATTGAGTAATTTTTTATTTGAAAGTGCGAAAAACCGCTTGCCTAATTCCTTGGAGATATTTGCAACAAATGGTTTATCGCTTATCCATCTGCATATGCAACCTCCTGCCTCTTCTATGATGATTTTGGAGGCTGCATAATCTATAATTCTTGATGGAACAACATTTAAGAATATATCAAAAGCTCCGGTGGAAAGATAGCACATATCTAAAGCCATAGAGCCCATTTGGCGAACCTTGTTAAAATTTTTATAAACATACCGAATTAACTCAGGAGGGCTGCTTTTTTTAAATCCCTCAACGGCAACAACATTCAAGGCTTGAGACACTGTATTGATCCTTTTATTGTTGAGAAAGCTGCCCAAATCTTTTATTGCATAGAATTCATCCTTGTTTGTAAGGTTTTTAACATATCCCACTGTTATATCGTTTGTAGTAATATTCTCACTCAGGGCAATCGAGATTGAAAAATAGGGCAATCCCCTTTTTGCATTTAGGCTACCATCTATCGGGTCAACTATGATTATAGGTAATTTGGCACCAAAGTCAACCCATCCTATCTCTTCACTTAATAGCGAACATTGAAGATTTGATTCCTCTATTTTGTTCAAAACTATATTTTCTGCAATTTTATCCACATAAACAGTGGTATCGCCGAATGCACCCTGTGTAAATTTTTCTTTTGCCTTAGCAGTTCCAAAAACGTTATTTAAGGTCATATCTATGCTGTTGCCTATTTCCCTAAAAAGTTTAAGATATTTTTTTCTCATTTCAAATCACTGCAGTATTTATAAACTCTCTCTATTATATAAGATGGAGTGGATGCGCCAGCAGTTATGCCCACATTTTCAACATCAATAAACCATGATTTATCTATCTCGTCTTCTGTTTCTATATGAAAAACCTTGTTACAGTAGTGTTTGCATATTTCATACAATTTTCTTGTGTTTGCGGAGTTTTTGCCGCCTATAACGATTATTAAATCAGACTTTTTTGCTAATTGCATTGCAGATTTTTGTCTCTTTTCGGTAGCGTCGCAGATGGTATTATAGACCTTCAGTTCTTTGGTATTTTTGGTAAGTTCGGCAACGACAGAGGCAAAGTCTTCAACTGATTGGGTAGTTTGGGAGATTACGCCAATTTTATCAGAGATAATTTTTTTTGCACTTTCTGCACTGTTTATTATATAAGCATTATAATTTGTATAACCAAAATGTGCCTTAACCTCAGGATGATTTTTATCTCCGAAAATAACAATTTTATACCCTTTTAAATACAAGTCTCTGGCATAATCCTGTGCCTCCTTAACAAAAGGACATGTAGCATCTATATACTTAATACCCTTTTTGTCCATCTTTTGATATATTTCCGGAGGAACGCCGTGTGAACGTATCAAAACAGGAGCATCCACTTCGTCCAAATTATAAGATACCTTAAGCCCTTTTTTTTCATATTCCTCAACCACTTGCGGGTTGTGTATAATAGGTCCCAAGGAATATATCCTTTTATATTTTTTTATAGCATCATCAGCTATTTTAATGGCTCTCATAACGCCATAACAAAAACCGGCATTTTCAGCTATTGTTATTTTCATATCGCTTCTCTATTAGGACTTTTACTTTTTCATACACATCTTCAATAGTGAGATCTGTGGTATCTATTTCCACAGCACCGTCAGGTTTAATAAGCGGTGCTATATCTCTATCTTTATCCTGTTTATCTCTTTTTTCAATTTCTTTTTCTAAACTATTGATATTTCCGTTCTCTTCTTTGGCTCTTCTTTTTGCTCTTTCTTTAATATCCGCTACAAGGAAGATTTTTAAATCGGCGTTAGGGAAGATTACGCTTCCGCAGTCTCTGCCGTCTATTACATATTTGCCATATGATGCTATTTTTCTTGCCATATTATTTACAAAGTTCCGCACAAAGTCCAGTTTGGCTACATTTGAAGCTAACATTCCGCATTTTTCACTACGTATAAATTCCTCTATATCTTTTCCATTATATTTAATAACCCTGTTCTTTTCTATTGTGAGGTTGAGACTATCCAGTTCGTTCTTGCTTGGATTTCCGTTAAAGATATATCCAATAGCTCTATATATAGCACCCGTATCTATATGGAAAAAGCTATCTCTCTCGACAAGCAGTTTGGCTATTGTGCTTTTCCCGCTTGCTGCCGGGCCATCAATTGTAACAATAAAACTACCGCTCATTCAAAAACTCTTTAAATAAACGAGCCTGCTTCAGGTAATTAGCAAGTTCGTCTGTATTGTTTGTTTCTATAAACTGCTTTATCTTTTTGATACTGCCTTCAAAATCCGAAACAGCCTTGAGCAGTCTATCTTTATTCATTAGAAATATGTCCCTCCACATCTTTTCACTTGATGAGGCAATGCGTGTAAAATCCCTAAATCCGCCGCCTATGAACTTGAATTTTTCATTATTTTTTTCTTTTGCAAGATTAACTAAAGCATAGGCAATCAAATGAGGAAGGTGGCTGATATATGAAAAAACTTCATCATGTTCTTCAGGTTTCATTAATTCTATTTTCATACCGAGATTTTTGATAAACTGTTTAACTATGTCAGATGAGTATTGGTCCATGCCGTCAAATGGTGTTATTATACAATAGGCATCCCTAAACAAACCTCTCCTGGCAGCGTTTACACCAAAATTTTCAGTACCGGCTATAGGGTGCAGCGGTACATAGTGTACGCCTTCAACGAAGAAGTTCCTTACCCTGTCAATAATGGCACTTTTAACGCTGCCTACATCAACGACTACGGAACCTCTTTTAAGCTTTCCAAAAACATATTTGAGTATATCAGGAATTGAGCCTACAGGTGTTGCAACTATGACAAAATCACACATGCCTATTTTATCAAGTGTAGTATAGCTGTCTATTATGCCTTTTTGTAGGGCGATATCAAGACTCTTTTGATTTGCATCAAATCCTGTAACAAGTTGGGACAGATTGTTTTCCTTTATTTCCAGAGCAAGCGAAGAGCCTATTAAACCAACACCAACAATGCCTGTGTTGTTAAACACCCAGGACTTCCTTAAGTTTCTCTATAAATACCTCATTTTCATGTGGCGTACCTACTGTAACTCTCAAAAAATTTTTATATCCATAGCCCGACATAGATCTAATTATTACACCCCTTCTTAACAATTCGTCATAAACCTTATCGGCACTCTTGCCGGCATCAAAGAGTATGTAGTTTGCGTATGTTTTAACATAGTCTATATGGAGATTATCAAACTCGCCGTAGAGAAATTTTTTGCCCTTTTTGTTGTTTTCAACGCTTCTTGCAACGTGTTCGTCATCGTCCAAGGCAGCCAAAGCTGCGATCTGCGCAACAAGATTAACGTTAAAAGGGGGTCTTGTTCTGTTTAAAGTACTGATAATTTCACTATTTGCTATACCATATCCTATTCTTAAGCCCGCTAATCCATAAGCCTTTGAAAATGTTCTTAAAAGGATAACATTGTCCATTTCGCATAACCCGAGCAGTTCTTTATAATCATCTTCTGCAATGGCATATTCGTAATAGGCCTCGTCTATCACAATCAAGCAATTATTATGTGCCTTTTCTATAATTTTCAAAATATCTTCATATTTTATCATTGTGCCCGTTGGATTGTTTGGTATATTTAAGAATATAATGCGTGTATTTTTATTTATATGGTTTAATATGCCATATGTATCGTATTCATAATTTTTAAGCGGCAGCTCTATCAACTTTTTATTAAAAGCCATTCCTATGAGTTTGTATTCTATAAATGTTGGGTAGCAGTATAAAATCTCATCCTTTTCATCTGTTGCAAATGTTCTATATATCAGTTCAATCAGTTCGTCGGAACCATTGCCAAATATAACATTATCTTCACCTACGCCAAGCTTCTTTGATATCTTTTTCTTTAAGTAGTATGAATTCCCATCGGGATAGGAATAAACCGAATCAGCGGCTTTTTTAATAGCTTCAACAGCCTTTTTTGATGCTCCAAGAGGATTTTCATTGGAAGCAAGTTTGATTATTTCACCGCTTAAATTCAACTCCCTCCTTAATTCCTCTATCGGCTTTCCACCTTCATAGGGTTTTAGTTTTTTAATATAGTCAGCTATTATCACATCTCCCTCCATATTATAAATAGATTTATTGATTTAAAAAGAATTAAAGAATGGTAATTCCGGATTTGCCGTCATGTTTTGTTTTGTATAGAGCTTCATCCACACGCTCCAGTATTGATTCAATGGTATCATTCTTTCTTACGCTTGTGATGCCTATAGAAACCGAGCATTTAAATTCCATAATTCCCTTTTTAAAGGTAACTGATTTAAGGGACGACTGAATCTTGAGAGCAACTTTTTTAGCCTCTTCCAGATTGGTATCGGGTAGAATAATGATAAATTCATCGCCACCGTATCTTATACAGGAATCTGTATACCTTGTCATTTTTTGAATCATTTTGGCAAAATCCTGCAAAACAACATCACCGGCAATATGCCCGTACATGTCATTGATGTTTTTAAAATTATCCAGATCCAACATGATAATACTGAAGGTTCTGGAGTATCTGCTAAAGTTATAAAAAGCCTCATCAAGTACTTTGTTCATAAACCTTCTTAAATATAATCCTGTTAAATGATCTTTTAATGATAACTCTTTCAAACTGTCTATTGCTTTCCTCTGTTTTTCAAGCGCATTTCTTGCTGATTCTAACTCAGATTTTAAGGACATATTGATGTATTTAATTTTATCTATTTCATTCATTAGATTCCTATCCATATCTATGGATTCTATTGTATTGAAGATATCGGTTTGTTCACTATCTCTTTTCTCTAAAGAGCTTTCAATATCTAAAGTTATATCTTTTACGTTTTTTGCTATATCCAAAACCTTTTGCTTCATCTCTTCTACACTTTCCTCTCCAACTTTTGTGTTGCTATATAATAATTTATGGAGGGATGTCTCGTTCATGCCATATTCCAACGCAACCTCTGTAAATATTTTATAATAGTTAAATGGCGTAAATGGCAGATCCTTTTTTGTTATTCTGTATAACGATTCTTTGATAACAGCAGTCAGCTTCTCACTCTCGTTTTTCATCTAAAAGCCTCACACTATCTGCAGTAACAACCTTTTTAAGTTCACCATTATCTTTCTTAACAATTAAAAAGCCCTTTTCATCTATATCGTAAGCCAGGCCCTCTATATTTTCTTTTGCGCTTGTAACCAAAATTCGCCTGCCTAATGTTGTATCGTATTTTCTCCATAATTTCATTATACTGGATTCGCTGCCTGCTTCTATCAAAGAAATCATATTCTCTAAATAGTATAGAATATTGGATAAAAGCAAAGCCCTGTCCGCTTTTTTACCTGTTTCAAGATAGATGCTTGTGGCACTGTTTTTTATCTCATCCGGAATACTTTCCATGTTGACATTAACACCAAAACCTATAATGGCATATTTCAATATACCTGATTCACTTTGTGTTTCAAGCAGCACACCCGCTATTTTTTTACCGTCAACAATAACGTCATTGGGCCATTTAATCCTGGCATTATCTATTCCAAAATCGCTCAAAGCTTCCACTATTGCTATGGATGCGGCAAACATCAGCCCTATGGCTTTGGCAAAATTCATGTTGTAAGGTTTATAAATCAAAGATATATATATGTTAACACCCTTTGGAGATATCCATTTTCTTTTCTGTCTCCCTCTGCCGTCAGTCTGTTCTTCTGAAATGATGAGCGTTCCGTTTGCGCACCCTTTTTCCGTTAAATACAGGGCTTCATCCATAGTAGATGATGTGAGTCTGAAATATTCAATATTTTTCCCGAATATTTTTGTATTCAATTTTCTTTTAATCTCATACGGAATAAGAATATCAAAACCCTCTTCTGAAAGTTTATATCCTACGCTCCTTTTGGCTTCTATTTTATATCCTATTTTTTTCAAGCCTTTAATTCTATTCCAAATTGCTATCCTGCTTATATTCAATTTTTTACATATAGTATCGCTTGTTATATACTGCCCGATATGTTTATACAGTTCGTCCAATATAGTATTATTCATGTTTATTTTTTCTTAATGCTTTATTTAAGAGTTTAATAGCACAAAATTTCCCGCACATGGTACATACATCACTTTCTTTGGGTATTGAAGAATTTCTTTCACTCTTAACATACTCGGGATCTATTGAAAGATCTATCATTTTCTTCCAATTCAAAGCCTTTCTTGCTTTACTCATTTTCAAATCCCACTCAAAAGCTCTGGGTATTTTTTTTGCAATATCTGCTGCATGTGCAGCTATACGTGTTACTATAACACCCTCTCTTACATCATCGGCATTGGGTAATCTTACATGTTCTGCCTTTGTTACATAGCACAAAAAGTCTGCTCCGTAGGATGCCATCAATGCTCCGCCTATCGCACTTGTTATATGGTCATAACCTGGGGCAATATCCGTGACAACAGGTCCCAAAACATAAAATGGTGCATCGTTGCACAGGCTTCTTTCTATTTGAGCATTTGTAATTATCTGATCAATGGGTACATGACCTGGACCCTCTATCATCGATTGAACGCCATAGTCTAATGCCCTTTTGTGAAGTTCGCCCAGCAAAATAAGCTCATGAATTTGGGCTCTGTCTGTGGCGTCTGCAATTGCACCCGGCCTGAATCCGTCGCCCAGCGAGAGGGTAACATCATATTTTTTTGCAATCTCCAAAATTCTGTCGAAATCTTCAAATAGAGGATTTTGTTTTTTGTTATAAAGCATCCAAACGGACAAAAATGAGCCGCCCCTTGAAACTATATCCTCTACTCTGCCTTGCTGTATAAGTCGTTCAAGCGTTTCCAACGTAACGCCGCAGTGCAGTGTCATGTAGTCTATTCCGTCCTTTGCCTGCTTTTCTATTGTGTTGAAAATATCGTCTTTTGTCATATAAGAAATGCTGCCCTTTTTTTCGGCAGTCTCAACAGCTATTTGATATATAGGCACATTACCTACAACTATAGGGGATTCTTTTAATATTTCCCTTCTTATGTAGTCCAAATCTCCGCCTGTGGATAAATCCATAACGGAATCTGCACCGGCATCTACCGCAGCCCGGAGCTTTTTTAGTTCATTTTCAAGTTCAGCTATGTCACTTGATGTGCCTATATTAGCATTCACCTTTGTTTTCAAGCCCTTGCCAACAGCCATAGGTTCGATGTCATGATTTATATTCTTTGGTATAACGATACTGCCGTTGACCAAACCCTCCATGATAAACTCTTCACTTCTTTGTTCTTTTTCTGCAACGTACTTTATTTCTTTTGTGCATATGCCCTGTTTGGCTGCTTCAATTTGAGTCATCTTCTACTCCCAATACAAATAAAGATTAACAATACTACCTTCTATTTTGAAATATACACAACTTTTTTAAGTTTATCAAATAAATTAGTTCAAAATAATTATCCTGAGACCACTGCACAAT
>CAZFWO010000044.1:0-9934 GCA_964522785.1 uncultured Desulfurellales bacterium | reverse complement strand
CTAATACTTAAATTAAGCTTTATTTAAAATACAGTTTTTGTTTTTGCGAAAAGAGGTGCTGGATTGATAAGAAATTTTGTAAAAGTATCATTTTATTGCTATGCAATGTTCTCTTTATGCTTAAAAAAGAGAAGGGTATTTACCCCTCTCTTTCAAAATGCAAGGAGCTCTTTTTATAAAATTCCGCCTTCTTTCAATATATTGTCCGTAAATTCCTTCAAAGGAGCTAAATCTTTGTAGAATAGGCATTCAGGCATTGTTTCCACACTGTTCGGCATTTGAGGCTTAAATTCCATCTTATCCAAGATGTCTTTTTCTATATCAACGCCAGGTGCAACCTCTTTCAATATCATTCCGTCTTTATTCACAGAGAAAACTGCCCTTTCCGTAACATATAAAATTTCCCTGCCGGTTTTAACAGATTGAGGTCCGCTGAATACAATCTTTGCAACTTCCTTTTTGAATTTCAGTATTGTACCATCTTTGTTGATTATCAACTTTCCATTATCGGCATCTATATCGAATTTTCCTGCCGTAAATCCACCTGAGAAAACTGTTCTCGGTGAACCGGCAACAATAACAGGAAATCCTCCTGGTCCAGATACTCTTGTTGAACTGTAAGACGGGTTGTTGTTGCCCTTTTCGTCTAATTCCATAAAGCCAAGGGACGCAAAATCAATAATACCGCCTTCATAATTTGTGAACATATCAGGCATTGGTATTATTGCTGATGGACTAATAGCTACACCGAAATCTGCTCCAACTAACGCTATACCGCCGACAGGACCCGGCTCAACAGTCAGTGTCAGCAAATCACTGTATCCAAATTCTCCAGCGAGCCATGATACATATGTAGGTATACCGATTCCGAGGTTACCCAAAAGAGGTCTTTTTAATTTAGCCACTGTTCTCATTGCTTCTATCAAAACTCTTCCTGCAGCAATCCTGTCTCTTATTCTTTTAGGCGCCGGAAGCAAAGCTTCAAGTTCCTTTGTTTTTTGAACTTTCACCTGTCCTGAAAGTCTCGGGTCTGTTACATAACTTCCTGAAACTCTGTGATATTTGTCAGTATCCGGCGCAATAACAGCATAATCTACCAACGCACCAGGAACAATAACATCCCTTGCAGGCATCGTGTCTTTTCTCGCTACATATTTAGCTTGAACAATAACTTTACCCGGATTCGGCTGAGCTTTTGCCGCCTGTGCCATATTAAGAACTGTTCCGTAAATACCCTCTTCTTCCATAGATAGGTTGCCGTCGGGATCCACAGTTGTGCCTCTAGTCAGTGTAACATCCGGCGTTGGTGCTTTATACAAAAGCCACTCTTCACCATCTATCTTTATCAACTCAACCTTACATGTCTTCTTCTCTTTTGCTATCTCATTTGATGCTCCACCGTCAACTCTTGGATCTAAGAATGTTCCTAAACCTACTTTTGTTATAAGTCCGGGTCTTCCTGATGCAACCTCTCTAAACCAGTAGGATGTTGTTCCAATTGCATATGAATAAACTTCAATCCTGTTTTCAAGAGTCATTTTCATCAATGCAGGAGACCAACCGATAAAAGGCATTAATGTTCCTCTAATGAAATTTTGCTTAGGATCTTCATAAAGCTCTGCGAAAATTTTATCCATTCCTCTGTCAGAAATAGCAGGCAGTGTGTCTGAAATGACAAACAGGTTGTTTGGATGACCTGTTTCTTTGTACATGTTGAATAATTCTTCAATTAGATACTCAGGACTTGTTGATAGGTTAAATCCTGAAATAGCAACTGTATCACCGTCTTTGATAACGCTCAGTGCCTCTCTTGCTCCTACTAACTTCTTAACCTCCATAAAAACCTCCAAAATTTAATAAATATTTTGCACCTTAAAGAAACAATTTGCCAAACAATTGAATAAAACTTGTTAAAATTATGCTAACTTACTAACTGCTACATTAACTTACTATTTACAAATGCAGCTAACTATTAACTTATTATTTCAATAATGTCAAGTTAAAAATAATATGTGCAATGCTATTGACTATAATAAATTAAATAAGTTAAATATAATTTAACTTTATTACTTATATTACCCAGTCTATAAGACTTTCTGGCATTCTTTTATATAAAAACCACATAACTTTACACAAAGAACAATGATTTTTTGCAAAAAGGCAGGCTCAAAAATCAAATTTAACATATAGCATTTTCCCTTTTTTATCAAGCAAAAACAGACGTATTCTATTGAACTATAAATTTTTTAATAAAAATTTATCTGATTAAATGGTAATAATGCTGGCTATAACAGTTTTTACGCTATTTTCTTGGCTGTAAAAATAAATTAATAAATTTCTTGACATTTAGTAAAAAATTATCTAAACTTATGAATAGTTAGAAATAAATACATAAAGGGAGGTGAGAAGGGTGATAGCTTATCCAAAGGCTTTTAGGGAAAAGATGCAAGAGTCCAAACAATCTTCGGAACCCAAGGTCACTAGTAAAGAGAGCCTTGAGGTCTGGAAATCGCTAACCGAGGAAACGTGGGAACTGGCTATGTCAAACTACTACTTCGAAACATGGATGTGGCAGTTTAAAAAGGTTCCTGCATCAATAACAAGATTAAGCAAACTTGTTAACAGTCTGTCAGAGAAAAAAACGGCAGAAATTATGGAGGCAGAACTCAGAACAAAGTTAGATTATCTCAAAAACGCTACCGAAATGATAAGTGTAGCAGAAGGCAAAATCGAGGATACTTTGAGAGCACTCTGGGCGAAAAAGAGGGAGTTGGAATAGATGTCGGGCGATTTTACAGTTTTACCAGGTTACATCATAGGTGGAGGAACAGTTATAACCCTTGAAGAAATAAGGAAAAGGGTTGAATCTTTGGGAACTGTTACAAAAACTGCCGGTTCAAGTTTTCGTCTTGTTCCTCACAATGAAAGTGGAATAGATAGTTTGGATTTTGATGACATGTATCCGACAGTCTATTTTAATTCTGACTATTCCGTAGATTTTTACATAACAAGCTTAAAGTATGAAAGGGTTGTAAGATTCATTGAGATGCTCTCAGATATGCTTGGTGTTCCAATTGATTATGCGGATTTCAATTCTGCACAGTCGGACCCCGCAGGAGAGCAGAAAAAATTAGAAAAATTTTTAGAAGAGTTTGGAGGGTATTATGGCAGAGGAAAAAAGCAAAATAATGTCCCTTGAAGACGTAGTCAAAAGGTATGTTAAGCCCAAGAGAGCATGGTGTGTTGGCGGATTTGGTTACACAAGAACCAATGCTTCAATAGCAAGAGAGGCAATCCGCCAAAACGTTCCGGATTTGTATGTTCAGACAAATGCCGGTGCTACACCGATTATGATGCTTGGTGGTGCTATGCAGCTTGCATGGGTTGAGATGACCTATCTCGGTCTTGAGACAATTCAGCCTGTTTCCTACGAAGTTAGAAAGGGACTGGAAGACGGCCAGGTTGAGGCTGTTATGGATCACACAAACTATTCGTGGGCATTGAGAACAATTGCAGGACGTTTTGGAATGCAGTTTGTTTCAGGTATGACGGAGCTTGGTTCTGATCTGCTTGAGTACGATACATTTGGAGAGGCAGGTTTAAGAGGAAAGGATGAAAACGGACTTTGGATTCATCCCGATATCCCGCCGAAGAGACACGCAATAATCAAAGATCCGTTCGATGCTTGGGGATTGAGGCCGCACCAGTATGACCCCGATAATAAATATTCCAAAGGCGATGAGCCCGATACAACGATGAATAAAACAACAGGTGAAGAAGACGGTATTTATTATCAGATGCTAAGAAATAAAACTAATAAATATACGGGAGAAAAGGGCCCTATAGCCATTCTATATCCACCTGATATTCCTTTCCTGACAACAACTCAGGTTCAAAGATGCGGACAGAAAGGAACAGCAAGAATAGAAGGTCTCTTGGTTCCTGATGTTGAGCAATCAATCTCTGCAAAATATCTTGTAATAGCAACAGAGAAAATCGTACCTGAAGAAGAGTTGAGAATGAGAGCTTCAGAAAACCAGATACCATTTACACATGTTGATGCCATTTTGGATGCTCCTTGGGCATGCTATCCTACAGGCAACACATATCTGTACGATTATGACTGGATGTGGTGGAAATTCTATATCAAGGCAAACAGAGCGGCAGCAACAAATGACGGAAAGAAAGCTCTTGCTGAATATTGGCACAGCCAAGTCGGTGAAGATGAGTGGGATTTCTTGCAGAATAAAGTTGGGACAGATTACTTCAAATTTGGCAACATCGAAGCTAAATATGAGTGTCCAACCGGTGCAAAGGGTTTTCAAAGGCTATTTGAATTAAGGGCTGATGCAAAATATGGATATAAACCAGATCTCTACAGACCTGTTTAATTGAGGAGGTAAAAATGGCAAAACCAGTAACAATGCCGGTAAAGATATCGACAGTTGAAGAAATTATAAATTTAGTTAAGAGCTTCAATTCTGGCATATCAGATGCTGAATATGAAGCATATTGTAAAGAATTTAATCTTCCTCCTGATGAATTTACAACAATGGAGCTTCTTGCTATAGCCGGATCAACAATGATTCCATATGGAGCATCCATGTTTGTTGGAACAGGGTTGCCTGTTCTTGTCATGGCTGAAGCACAACACACAATAAATGATGCCGCCATAACGGTTATGGAAGCAGGAATGCTCGACCCGAGCTTTGAGCATATCCCGATTTCCGTTGCTGATATCCGCGGCGCGTATATGGCCTCAACTGCTCTTTCGATGGCAGATGCCTTTGGAACATATGAGCAAAGGGGATATGTTACAGGCGGCGTTTTGGGCGGAGCAGAATATGATGAGTATGGAAATATCAATGCAACTGCTATATGGAACGCTGATAAGGGTCAGAGCTATTGGCCATCCATAATCAAAAATGGCGAAAGAACACAGGCTGAAAGAATGGATGATTTCAAGCAGGGGCCTCCTGTGAGATTTACAGGTTCAGGCGGATCCAACCCAATCGGCCAGCAGTCTGACTTTACACTTGCCATTATGGTTCAGGAAAAGAGGAGATTCCCGTATAATTGCTGCTATCTGACAACAATGGCAGGTTCAAGAGGACCAGATGGTGAGACAAGATGGGATTACGGCGTACCGAGAGGCGGAAAAGGCGTTATGGCATCCGATGTATGCGTCATGGAATCATACCCTGAGGATGGAAACTTCGACATGAGGCTAAGAAGTATTCATCCAGGTGTTGAGCTAAAAGACGTTATTGACAATGTCGGCTGGGAGCTAAAAGACAGGAGCGGAAAGGTGCTGAAACCAACCGATGATGTTCCTGAAACGCCGAAACCTACACTTGAGCAATTGAAGGTGTTGAGGATGTTAGTTGATCCGACAAGAATTTACCTTGTAAGGAAGACTTTGAGAGAGGTCGATTACGAGAAAAAAACAGGCAAACCTTGGAGGATTAAGGTTTAGTATTGTGTTAACTTTCTTAAACAAAAGGAGAGGCTCTAAACCGCCTCTCCTTTTTATATTTTATTAAAGAAAGGCGGTTAAAATAGTATGAGATGTAAATATTGCGGAAGTGATATGGTAAAAGTTGTTACGCCCTTTAAAAGGCCTGTTAAAGGCGAAATGATTACAGTAAAAGATATAGAGGTTTATAGATGTCCCAATTGCGGAACAACATTTTTTCCTAATGAAACAATAAAGCATGCAGGGAAAAAAGTAGGCGAGAAACTTCTGCAAGTAGCAAAGGAAAGAGGAAGAATAGATAACGAAATGGATTACCTCAGACATATGCAAGATCAAAAACAACAGGATATTGAAGACGGAATAAGAAGAGGGGAATACAAAAAGAAAAAAGATGCCCCGTTAAAAGTTTTTACTTAAAGAAAATAACAGAATCTTTCAAACTGGGCAAGTTCTCTCTTGCTTGTTTTATAACATTTATATCAACATCAACGTACGATATATCGATTTTAGTGTTCATATTTTTTAGTCCAACTCCCCATGGATTGTATATAAGAGAGTTACCTGCCAATTCCCATTTTCCACTCATTCCGGTTCCGTTTGAACACAAAAAATAAACCTGGTTCTCTATTGCACGCGCCCTGGTAAGCGTCAACCAATGATCAAGCCTGCTCTTTGGCCAAATAGCAGGGTGTAGGTGTACCAAAGCACCGTCAAAAACAGCCCTTCTGAAAAATTCTGGAAACCTCAACTCATAACATATACTTACGCCAAAGGTTATGCCACTCAAAGTAAAGGTATTTTTCTGATTTATATCACCTCTCAAGAAATATATATCCTCTCCGGTCGCTCCAAAAAGCATTGTTTTTGTATATTCAAATATAATTTCGCTGTTTCTGATGGCAAAAAATTTGTTAAACACCTTATCATCCTCAGTATCCACAACATAACTTCCACATATCGTTATATTATTGGAAAGCTTTTTGATTTCACTTAACACATCATCTGTTGTTTTTGCAAGTTCCTTTAATTTCTTAAATAGAAAGCCTGTAGTCCACACCTCCGGCAAAAGTATCAAATCGCAAGCATGCTCTTTCGCCTTCTTTATCAGTTTAAAACCCGTATCAACATTTTTATCCACATTGCCTGCAATGATCTCCATTTGACCTACAGAAAGCCTCATTTTTCACCCCACAAAAACATAGTTAATCTTTGTCTGCCATTTGTATTCTATCATAGCTTTTAACCCTTCATTTACAGGGTAGTTCATCTTCACCAATTTATCTACATCCTGTTTTACACTCTTGATTAAACCTACATCCTTGACAATATCAGCGTAAGCCAAATCCTTGCCGTGCTGCCTTGTTCCAAGCATCTCGCCTGAACCCCTCAATCTGTAGTCAATCTCAGATATTTCGAATCCGTCATTTGTGGATAGCAGCGCATCTATACGTCTTTTGGCTGATTCTGATATATTGTCTGCCGTTATAAATATTGCGAAGGAGTGCAGGCTGCTTCTGCCCACCCTGCCCCTTAACTGATGCAATTGAGAAAGACCAAATCTTTCAGCATTTTCAACAATAATAACCGTTGCATTAGGTGAGTCTATCCCAACCTCTATCACTGTAGTGCTGACCAAACAATCCAACTTTTCAGCTTTAAATTGCCCTATAATACTATCTTTGTCTTCCGGCTTCATCTGACCATGCAAAAACCCAACCCTAAAGTCACTAAAGTATCCATCTCTTAACTCCTCATAGAGCTTTGTCAAATTTTCCATATTATCCATACTTTCAGATTCTTCTATCAGTGGAACTACAACATAAACCTGATGACGCTTTCTCATTTCGCATATTGCCATTTCATAAGCTCTGCTCTTTTGTTTAGAGTAAAAATGAAAGGACTCTACCTTTGCCCTTCCTGCTGGTTTTTCTTTTATTATAGACATGCTGCTTCTTGAGTACAAAACCATCGACAAACTTCTTGGTATAGGCGTTGCACTCATTATCAGAACATGCGGAAATCTGCCTTTGCTCATCAAATTTTTTCTTTGCTCAACACCAAACCTGTGCTGTTCATCTATAACAATAAAACCCAGATTTTCAAATTGAACACCCTCTTGAAGCAGTGCGTGCGTGCCGACCACAATCTGTATTTTACCCTTTTTTATATCCTCATAAATCAAATCTTTATCCTTTGTTGAGCTTAAAAGCAGAGCAACATTAAAATTGTAGTGATTCAAAAGCTTTTTTGCTTCATTAAAAATCTGAGAAGCCAAAGGCTGTGTAGGAGCCATAAAAGCCACTTGATACCCGCTTTTTGCAACAGCTATTGACGCTGACAGGGCAACTATGGTTTTGCCGCAACCCACATCACCCTGCAGCAATCTCAGCATAGGCTCTTTTTGTCCCAAATCATTTAAGATATCGCTAATTGCATTTTTCTGGCCGTTTGTCAATTCAAAATCTATATACTCGGAAAACTCTTCTACAAATTTATCATCTATATTAATCTTTGGAGCTCTCTGCTTTCTTAGCTCCTCTCTCTGGAGCCTCAATCCGAAAATCAAGAGAAATAACTCTTCATATTTCAGGCGTTTATCTACTGAGATATCATTGGTTCTGTTGTGAATGTATTCAATTGTACTACTTAGTAAAGGCAGCTTATTTTTCGCAATAACCGTATACGGCAGATAATCGTAGGGTTTTTTTGGCATATTCTCCTTTATCTTTCCTACAATCTTTTTAATGCTGCTGTTCCTCATACCTAAAATAGATGGATAGACAATTTCAGTTCTTTCGGCAAATTTATCTGCTGTCTTTATTATGGGGTGATTCATGTAGAATCTATGGTCGGATATTTTTATCTGCCCCTCGCATACAATCTCATCGCCGGGCTTTATTGAATTTAACAATCTTCTTATAAACGGATTAAGCCTAAACCAATTACAAAACAAAAACCCGCCGTCTACTGCCAACGTTATTGATGTCAGCCTGTTTGTTCTATTTTTTGTGCGGACTACACCTCTAATGGCACAATACTCACCGTCATTCAACCCTCCAATATCTCTCAACGTGTAATTCTCTTTTCTCAAAGGTCTTAAAAAAGCTATATCCAATACCGTATTTATGCCCCTGGACTGCAGCTTGTTTTTTATTGAAGGAGAAAGCGACAGGGAATTTATGTCACTTAGAAGCCATCTAACAGCTTTTGCAAACTTAAGCAGACTGTTTTCCTTCTTTAAAACAATCTTTGCTTTATCAAACTCTTTGTAGAATAAATCTTTTAACAGACTGCTCTCAAGATTTTCAAGTGTCTTTATAAAGCCGTCTTCATCGGATACTATGTTTTCATTCATAAAACCTTGTGAAATTTTCCACTTTTTCTCTGTCCATACGCATCTTGTTTATATGGGCGTCCATATCAGGATACCCCAAAGACAGAGCCATAACAACCATCTTCTCATCTGGTATATTGAGCTCTTCGTGTATTATATCAGCGTATGCTACAATTGACATCTGAGGGCAGGTTGCCAAGCCAAATTCCAGGGCGGAAAGCATAATTGTCTGAGAAAAAATTCCTATATCCACAAATGCCTCTTCCCCCAATCTTTTATCCCTTAAAAGCAATAACTCGACAGGTGCTCCAAAAAATTTGAAGTTTTCAAGTATATGCTCTCTCAAAGCCTTTTTGTCCTCCTTTGGATTTATGCCTTTATGCTCAAAAACCCTCATATTGCAGGCATCTCCCCTCGCTTTTATAAAATCAGGCACATTTTTTGAACCGTAGTTGAAATCATAGTTCCTTTCAACTCTTTTATTTACAGCATCTATCAACCCATCGGATAGCTTATCTTTGCTTTTCCCCATCAAGACAGCAACCTCCCAGCACTGCGTGTTGTGGCCTGAGGGAGAAAATCTGGCAACATCCAACAATTTATATATAGTCTTTTTATCGACGGGTTTATCAAGATAAGCCCTTACAGAAAATCTGTTTTTTACAGCATCTATAACGTTCATACACCCCCCTGAAAATTTCAATTTTATAAAATACTTTTTATGCCTTCAACATCCCTTTGAATTTGCTTAACAAGATCCTGAATCCTTCTAAACGTTCTCTCGCTTCTTAGAAAATCTATAAACTCAATTTCTATTTTCTCTCCATATATATCACCTTCAAAATCTATCAAAAATGCCTCTATATGCTTTTCTTTTCCCTTAAATGTGGGATTAGAACCTACATTAACGGCAGATTTGTACCTCTTTGATTTTATATAAACATATGCTGCATAAACACCATTTTTCAATATTATCTCATTTTTCAGATATATATTAGCCGTAGGAAAACCAAGACTTGTTCCCCTACTGTCACCTCTCTTAACAATACCTGATATTTTATAATTTCTGCCTAAAAACCTATTGGCATTTTTAATCTCTCCCTCCTTCAGGAAGTCTCTTATCC
>CAZFWO010000043.1:0-9936 GCA_964522785.1 uncultured Desulfurellales bacterium | reverse complement strand
ATCCACAAAAATAGGTGCTGGGTCATATTCGTTTCGAGAACTTGATAAGAAATATGGATTACGCAGTGGTCTCATTATTATAAAAACTGTTAAAATTATATCTCTCCAAGATAGCTCTTTCTCACCTGTTCATTATTAAGCAGCAGTTTTGCTTCATCCTCAATAGTAATAACACCATTTTCCAAAACATACGCATAGTGCGCTATCTTTAAAGCCTGAGCCGCATTCTGTTCAACCAACAAAACCGTCATGCCTTTTCTGTTTAATGTTTTTACTATATCAAACACCTCAGATACTATCTTAGGAGCAAGTCCCAATGAAGGCTCATCAAGCATCAACAAAGACGGTTCACTCATTAAAGCTCGTCCCAAAGCCAACATTTGCTGTTCTCCGCCAGAGAGTGTTCCAGCTTTTTGTGTGGCTCTTTCCTTCAGAATAGGAAACATCTTAAACACATTTTCATACAAAGATTCTAAATCGGAGTGTTTCTTGTTAAAACCACCCATTCTCAAGTTTTCCAGTATAGTTAAATTGACAAATACATGTCTACCTTCGGGCACCAAGGCTACCCCTCTTCTCGCTATTCTATAAGCTTGTCTCCCATCTATTCTATATCCCAAAAACTTTATATCGCCTTTTGGTTTTACCAACCCTGCTATTGCTTTGAGTGTACTACTTTTACCTGCACCGTTTGAGCCTATAAGAGTAACAATTTTACCTTCCGGTACGTTAAAAGAGATGCCTTTTACTGCATGTATAACTCCGTAATAAACATTTAAATCTTTAACTTTAAGCATTGATATCTCCTAAGTAAGCCCTTATGACCTCCGGGTTTTTCTGAACCTCCTCCGGTATACCTTCAGCTATTTTTACGCCGTGGTCTAAAACTGCAACCTTTTTACACAAGCCCATTACAAACTTCATATCATGTTCTATTAAAAGTATGGTTAAATCAAATTTTTCTCTAATCTCTTCTATAAAATACATTAAATTTAATGTTTCTTGGGGATTCATTCCTGCAGCAGGTTCATCCAGAAGAAGCATTTTTGGTCCGGTTGCCAATGCTCTTGCTATCTCAACCTTTCTCCTGTCACCATAAGGAAGCTCGCTTGCCTTAAAATTCGCTTTGTCTTTAAGATTGACACTCTCCAATAGATCTAAAGCAACATTTCTCATTATCTTTTCATTTTTTTTAAACTTCGGTGTTCTTAATATTGTATCCAACAAACTATACTTCAACTTATGATGAAAACCCGTAAGAACATTCTCCAAAACAGACAGGTTTGAAAATAATCTGATGTTTTGAAATGTTCTTGCCATACCGAGAGATACTATTTGGTACGGTTTTAGTCCTACAATAGGTTTATCATAAAAATATATCACACCCGATGTTGGCTGAAGATTACCGGTTATCATATTAAAAACCGTCGTTTTACCCGCTCCATTTGGACCTATTAATCCAAAAATTTCCTTCTCAGGTATTTCAATAAAAAACTCATTAACAGCGGTAAGCCCGCCAAATTGCATTGTTATTTTATTACACTTCAGTGCTATATTCATCTTCGAACCACTTTTTCTCTTTTAAATAGTTTAAACAAGTCATTCCAGGAAAATTCCTTTTGCCCCATAATACCCTCTCTTGCAAAGATCATAATTATTATCAATAAAATAGAGAATATAACCATTCTCATTCCCGGAATACCCGGGATGGTAAATGAAAATATATGCATCGGCTGTTCCACAAAACGCAAGATTTCAGAGCCCCAAACAACAAGAATAGTTGCTATTGCCGTACCCGTCATACTCCCCAATCCACCAACAACTATTATAATAAGCAGATTGAATGTCAGGAAGAATGTAAATAAAGTTGGTGAAATCGTTGTAATAAGGTGAGCCAGCAAACCACCTGCAACACCTTCAAAGAAAGCGCTTGTAACAAAGGCTGTCATTTTTATTCTAAACGTATTAATTCCCATAGCTATTGCAGCATCCTCATCGTCTCTAACAGCTTTCATGGCTCTCCCGAATTCGGAATTTATGATGCGCATTATGACAATCATTGCAACAATGGCAAAACCCCAGCTCCACCACAGGTTTGTATAATTCGCTATCCCTTTTAAGCCGAGAGGCCCATTCGTTATCGACATTGTATTATTGGACACAACTCTGATTGTTAGTCCAAAACCCAAAGTTACGATAGCAAGATAATCTCCCCTCACCCTAAATACAGGAAATCCCAAGAGAAAACCTACAAATGCCGTAACTATTCCCGCAACTATTAATGCGGGGAAAAATGACATATGTATATTCTGCAGCCATGGAACCATAGGCGTTATAATAAACATAGCCCCTTTTTGTGCCGGCGTTAGAGTTAGGATTGCTGCCGTGTATGCCCCTATAGCCGTAAATCCATTAGGCTCTAAAGAAAACTGTCCGGTAACACCGTTTATCAGGTTGTAACTTGCAGCAAGCATTAGAAATATCGCCGTATTATTCAGCAGCCTTACAGTATATGCACTGGCATTACCACTTGCATACCACAAAAACAAAAACAACAAAATTATTGCTGATATAGTTAAAATACTATTTTTTTTCATTTTTAAAAACGCCCTCCCTCAAGTTTTTCTCCCATGATGCCTGTGGGCTTAAAGAGAAGAACCAATATTAATAAAAGAAAAGCAAAAGCGTCCTTATATCCTGCCAATGGCGGAAATAGAGCAACTGCCAAAATTTCGGTAATTCCTATAATAAAACCTCCCAATGCGGCACCCGGAACCGAACCTATTCCACCCAAAACAGCGGCTGCAAAAGCTTTTAAGCCAGGCATGATACCCATTAAAGGATTTATTGAAGGATATTTTAAAGCCCAAAAGATGCCTCCTGCTGCAGCAAGTGCAGAACCTATAGCAAAAACAAACGATATGATTGCATCAACATTAGCACCCATAAGTCTTGTTGTTTCCATATCAAGAGATAGCGCTCTCATAGCAATACCATATTTTGTATTTTTAAGGATGTATATCAACATTAATAAAAATACTATAGCTACAATAGGAACTATAATAGATATTGTGGGTAGTATTACCCCTCTTGTATGGATTGCTCCGCTAAAAAGTCCCGGTATGGGAAACGCTTTTGGAACACCACCGAAAATTACCAAAAACAGATTTTCCAAAAAGAACGATACGCCTATAGCCGTTATCAAACTTGAAATTCTACTTGCATTTCTTAGCGGTTTGTAAGCCACCTTGTCTATTAATATACCGAGCAGCGCCGTTAAAATCATAGCCAATATAAATGCTACCCACCACGGTATAAACAGTGATGTCACACACAACAAAGCTATGTATGTTCCAACCATCATAACATCACCGTGAGCAAAGTTTATTAAGCGAATAACACCATATACCATCGTGTAACCTATAGCTATTAATCCGTACAAACTGCCTAAGGCAAGCCCGTTAAATAGCTGTTGAAGAATTATTGTTAGATTCATTTTTCTCTCTTTATTTTTTTGATTTTTTAAAAGAAAGGCAGGTTTTGAACCTGCCCACTGGATTTAAATTATTACGGATTAACGGTTGTAACATACACAAATTTACCGTTTTCCACCTTCCTTATAACAGCACTCTTTACGGCATCGCCGTTTACAAGAGTAAGAACACCTGTAATGCCATGGAAATTCTTTGTTGACCTTATGGCCTTATTTATCTCTTCACTTGTTGCTTTTGCTCCACCTGCTCTGTTTATTGCATTAACCATAACAAGATAGGCATCAGCTCCTAATGCTGCCATAGCATCAGGATCTACATTGTATTTTGCTTTAAATTTTTTCAAAAACTCTTTTCCTATTTTTCCAGATGTGGCTTTAGGATCGTAATGTGTCGTAAATGTTACACCTTCTACAGCCTTTCCACCAACCTTTAACAACGCATCTGACTCTAATCCATCTCCGCCCATTATTACCTGATTCAATCCGAATTGTCTCGCCTGCCTTGCAAATAGGGCAGCTGCCTGGTAATATGTAGGCATATAAATCATATCGGGGTTCTGCGCTTTTATTGCGGATATCTGTGCTGAAAAATCTTCATCTTCCGTTTGGACAAATGTCTGAACAACTATTTTCCCGCCCATCTTTTTAAAACTTTTTACGAAAAATTTTGCCAAACCCACAGAGTAATCCTGTGCTATATCAACAACAACAGCCGCTGTTTTTGCATGCAAATTATTAATTGCATACTTTGCAGCAACAGAACCCTGAAACGGGTCTATAAAACACACCCTTGAAACATACTCTCTACCTTTTGTTACAAGCGGATTTGTTGATGAAGACGAAAGCAGAGGAATATGATTTTTTTCGGCAATAGGAGCGGCAGCTAATGTGTTACCACTTGCAACTGCACCAATTATAGCCTTTACATGATCTTTTGTTATTAATCTGCTTGCAGCATTTGCTGTTTCTACCTTATCTCCCTTGTTATCAAGAAGAATAAGTTTTACAGTAGCGCCATCTTTCGTTTTAGGTACCATCGTTTTGGCAATCTGTGCACCCTTCCAATTCATCTGACCAAATGAGGCAATAGGTCCAGTCATTGGCCAAATTACACCAATCTTAATCTCTTTTGCAAAACCGCTTGAAGCCATAAGCAGTATTACAACCAAAGCAACAACCACGACGTTTAAAAATCGCTTCATAAACCACCTCCTAAACATAAATTTCAACAATTTTATTTAAAAAACATTTTTTTGTCAAATAAATTAAATATAATAAAACTTTCTAAACCACGATATAAAATTAACAACTCCCTGCCTAACGGATGTTTTTGGTTTATATCCAAGTTCATTAGTTAAATCGGATACATCGGCGTATGTGCTTGCCACATCCCCTGGCTGCATAGGCATCATGTTTTTTATCGCCTTTTTATTCAGTACATCTTCTATGGTTTCTATAAACTCCATAAGACTTACGGGTGAATTGTTGCCTATATTGTATATCCTGTAGTTTGCAATTGATGTGGCAGGATCAGGGTTTTCAAGGTTAAAATCGTTGTTGACATCCGCAGGATTCTCTATTGCTCTGAAAATACCCTCTACAATATCATCTATATATGTAAAATCCCTTTGCATATCTCCATAATTATATACATCTATGGGTTTGCCCTCCAGGATATTTTTTACAAACTTAAAAAGTGCCATATCCGGCCTTCCCCAAGGTCCATAAACAGTAAAAAAACGTAAACCGGTAACCCTCAATCCAAACAGATAGCTGTATGTATGAGCCATAAGTTCATTGGATTTCTTTGTTGCTGCATACAAACTAATAGGATGATCAACATTGTCATGCTCCGAAAACGGCTGTTTTTTGTTCAATCCATACACGCTTGACGAACTTGCGAACGACAGATTATTGACTCCAAAATGTCTGCAAGCCTCAAGTATATTTAAAAAACCGTATATATTACTGTCTATATATGAATACGGATTTTTCAGCGAATATCTTACCCCCGCCTGAGCAGCGAGATGACAAACGCTGTCAAATTTTTCATGTTCAAACAATCTAAACACATTCTCTCTATCTTTTAAGTCAAGCTTTACAAACCTATAGTTTTCAAAAATTTCAGACTGAAATGATCTGTTATATTCTATATTATGCTTGTTGATGCCTGTTTTTTCCAGTCTGCCGTACTTTAGGTTGACATCGTAGTAATCGTTTATATTATCCACTCCAATTACGTCATATCCATTTTCAATGAGCTTTTTTACAAGGTGAAAGCCTATAAATCCCGCCGTTCCCGTTACCAGTATTTTTTTCATCAAAATCCCCTTTAGAAAATTAGTCTTGCCGCAATATTCATCTGCCTCAAAGTATTAAACAGCATATTGTTTACTCTCACCGAAAACAGTGTTTGTATCAAGTAAACCTTATCCGAAGAGTAAAATCTTATGATAAGCGGCTTGTCCCCTTTATATATAGATAAAGTATCCTTTATTTTGCGCACTTCTTTAATCTTTGAATCATCGAGTGCAATTTCAAGTTCCTTGATACGCTTGCCTATTTCATCTACACCAAATATATCTTGAACAATTATGCCCGGCTTTTCACTTGTTGTATCAATATTACCAAAAATAATGAGCAACTTATCATCTTCAAGCATCTCTTTTTTCTGTTCGTATAACCTTGGAAAAATTGTTGCTTCAAATGTACCCTTGTCATCCATAAATTTTACAAAAGCCATTGTCTCTTTCTTCTTTGTCTTTGTCTTTCTAACAGATACTGGTATACCTGCAAGTACCGCTTTATCCGACGGCATACATGATAGATTGTCACTCGAAACATTCACAACGCTTTTTATTATATGTTTGTAGTTATCTATAGGATTTGCACTAATAAAGAAGCCGAGCAGTTCTTTTTCATATCTCAGTATATCGGATTTTTTCATCTCTTCAGCTTCAATTAAAGGCGGAAGAATCTCATTTTCCATTTTACCAAAAAGTGAGTTCATATTCTTTGGCTTGTTATTTGTTTTGCTTGCCCACTCAAGCAGGCTATCCAAAGAAGCCATTAGAGATGCCCTATTTTTGTGAAGTGAATCAAAACATCCGGTTTTTATCAAACTTTCTATAACCTTTCTGTTAACCTTGCGTGTATCAATTCTCTTTAAAAAGTCAAATATAGAGTCAAATTTTTTTTGCTTCCTTATTGTTATAATGCTTTCTATAGCCGCACTTCCCACATTTTTTATAGCTCCAAACCCAAATCGTATAACCTTTCTTTCATTCTCTACGGCAACGGCAAAATCTTGATAGCTGCTGTTTATATCCGGCGGTAGTACCTTTATTTTCAACCTGTTGCACTCCTCCACATATTTGGCTATCTTGTCAGTATTGTTCTTTTCGCTTGTCAAAAGCGCGCTTAAAAAGTACTCCTTGTAGTGGGCTTTTAAGTATGCCGTTTGGTATGCAATATAGGCATACGCTGCGGAGTGAGACTTATTAAATCCATACTCGGCAAACTTTTCCATCAAATCAAATATGTACTCTGCCTTCTGCTTGTCTATACCATTCTTTATGCTTCTTTGAATAAATACTGCACGTTGCTCCTCCATCACTTCTTTCTTTTTCTTACCCATGGCTCTTCTCAAAATATCGGCTTCACCGAGCGAATATCCCGCAAGCTTGCTTGCTATCTGCATAACCTGTTCCTGGTACAGTATGATACCATAGGTTTCCTTAAGTATATCTTCAAGCTCTGGCAGGGGATATTCTATCTCTTTTTTCCCATGCTTTCTGTCAATAAAATCATTAACCATTCCGCTACCTAAGGGTCCCGGTCTGTAAAGAGCCACAAGTGCTATTAAATCCTCAAAACATGTAGGCTTTAGGTCTGTTATCAGTCTTTGCATGCCTTGCGATTCAAGCTGAAATACACCAAGTGTATTTCCGCTCTGCAACAGTTTGTACGTCTCCTCATCATTAAGTGGTATACTGGATATATCGAAGTTATCGCCTATCAATTTTACCGTTATATCTATGACAGTCAGGTTTCTCAAACCCAAAAAGTCAAACTTAATTAATCCGACATCTTCGAGATACTCTTTCGAAAACTGGCTTACATAGGCCTCCTCGCCTGCTGGTTTGTAGATAGGGCAACGTTCATATATAGGATTTTCAGATATCACAATACCCGCAGCGTGTGTGGATGCGTGCCGTTTAACACCCTCTAAGGTTTTTGAAATTTCAAAGAGCTCTTTCACCTTATCGCTTTTATCTATCTCTGCTTTTAACTGCGGATTGTCCTTTACTGCCTGATTCAAATCATCCTTGTCGGGTATCATCTTGGCAATCCTATCCGCCTCTTTGTATGGAAAACCAAGCACCCTTGCAACATCCCTTATTACCGCTTTTGCTGCCATTGTCCCAAATGTAATAACCTGCGCAACATTGTATATTCCATACTTTTCCTTGACATAGTTTATAACCTCATCGCGTCTTTCAACGCAGAAATCCACATCAATATCAGGCATTGTTATACGCTGAGGATTTAAAAACCTTTCAAAGAGCAGTTTATATTCTATTGGGTCAATATCCGTTATACCCAGAGAATATGAAACAAGGCTGCCGGCAGCAGAGCCCCTGCCTGGTCCCACAGGTATTCCCTTTGTTTTTGCATAGTTAATAAAATCCCAAACTATAAGGAAATATCCCGGAAAGCCCATCTGTTCTATAACATCAAGCTCAAATTCAAGCCTATTTTTATATATATCTATCTTTTCTTTGCTAAATCCCTTTGTTTTGCTTTTTAAGCCTTCATATGCAAGATTTCTCAAATACTCTCTTTCACTTTCCCCATTCGGTGTTTGAAAGTGCGGAGGCGACAGTTTTCCAAGCTCAAGCTCAACATTGCACATATCAGCTATGATTTGTGAGTTATGTACAAACTCAGGATAATCCTCAAATGCCTCAAGCATCTCATCCTCTGTTTTGAAGTAGAATTCATGAGAGCCCATTTTCATTCTGTTTTTTTCTTCCATGAGATGGTTGGTCTGTATGCACAAAAGGGCATCCTGCGCTACGGCATCAGACTTGTTTATATAATGGCAATCGTTTGTTGCAACAAGCGGTGTATCTGTCTCATGTGCCAGCCTGATTATATCGTTATTAATTCTTTTCTGGTCATCAAGTCCGTGCCTCATTATTTCCATGAAAAAGTTATCTTTGCCAAATATCTCTTTATATTCGTATACAGATTTTTTTGCAGCTTCATAGTCGTTGTTCAACAATTTTACCTGTATTTCACCGTGTAAACAGGCACTTCCCGCAATAATCCCTTCGGAATACTTTTTCATCAGTTCTTTGTCTATTCTCGGTTTGTAGTAAAACCCTTCAGTATAGGAAAATGTTGTAAGTTTCATTAAATTTTTGTAGCCTTGCTCATTTTTTGCAAGTAGTGTAATATGATAATTACCCTTTGTATGTCTATCAAAACGATCCGTTGGTGAAATGTATCCCTCAAATCCCAAAATAGGCTTTATACCATTTGATTTAGCTGCTTTATAAAACTCTATGGCGCCGAACATATTGCCATGATCTGTCAAAGCCACGGCATTCATAGAGCTGTTTTTGGCTTTTTCTACTATTTTTTTTACCTTACTTGCGCCATCAAGCAGGCTATACTCCGAGTGATTGTGTAAGTGGACAAAAGACATAAAATACCTCCAAACTCCTCATTTGAAAATAGCAAAAACGAGTAGGATTTGCAATATTAACCTGCGGCGTGCATAAGCAGCCGATGCAATAAAAATATTGACTTAGCGAGTATTTTATGTTAGTAGTTTTTGCAGTATAAAAAAAGGAGGAAAAAACGTGGCAAATCATAAATCAGCACTAAAAAGAGCAAAACAGAACAAAGTAAGATATGAAAGAAATAAAACTTACAGAACAAGACTAAAAAATCTTCTAAAAGAAGCAAAACTTGTCGTAGAACAGGAAAAAGATAAGGAAACTACAGAAGAACATCTGCGCAAAGCAGAAAAATCTATAAGAAAAATCGCGACAAAAGGCATTATACATAAAAATAAAGCTTCGCGATTAATTTCCAGATTGTACAAAAAAGCTCACACCAAAACATCTTAAACTTAAGATGTTTTGGTTCTTTCTTACAGATCTCACATCAATTTAATTAAACTATATTTTTGTTCAATATAAGACTTATGCAAAAGTACGTTTGAGTTATTTTATGAGACCACTGCACAATGATACAATAACAATATAATACTGTTTCTTATCAAACTCTTTCAACTCAAGGTGTGTGAGTGTGTGGTTTTGGGTATTGGGTTCTGTGTGACGGGCTCAAACAGTTGAGTCTATTTTTCACAAACCTACTGTTATTTTCTTTATGGTAACTGACATTACGCAAAAAGTGCTTAGTATGCTTAA
>CAZFWO010000042.1:0-10016 GCA_964522785.1 uncultured Desulfurellales bacterium | reverse complement strand
ATCAATAAATAAATTCGATTTTTTAGATAGCAATATTGAAAAAATGTTTACTGAAAAAGAAATTATAAAAACATAGAAAACTACCGCATAATATTTGCTTTCCATGTTTTATTTATAAAATTTATTTAAGGAGTAGTCAACATTAATATGAGAACCACCATAAAAAACTTGATTTTTATAATTTTTTGTGTTAGCAATAATCTAACTAAGTTAAGTCTTTTAAACTTTATATCTGGAGGTATTTCTATGTTAAAGGTTTTTTCTATCCGCATTTTTGCTTTTTTGTTTATGGTTTCACTACTGAATATTCCTTCTGTTTATGCTGCTGCTAACTCAAAGTCTGCAAAGCTTGATATTAATAAGGCAACAGTTGAACAGCTTGTGAAGGTGAAAGGTATTGGTCAGGCAAAGGCCAATGCTATAGTAAAGTTTATTGAAAAAGAAAAGGTTAAAGCAATGGATGATCTTCTAAAGGTTAAAGGCGTTGGAAAAAGGGTTTTAAAAAGCATAGAAGAAAAATTCGAGGTAAAGTCTAAGCCGGAACCGTCTAATAAATCCAAGAAAAAATAGGAAAATACAATAGCCGAACTTTTCTTGTTCGGCTTTAATTTCTCTCATTGAACCGGGTTTCTTTAACCCTCTATATTCTTATCATTTTACATCTCTTATGACGAGACCACTGCATAGCGTATAGTTTCTTATCAAGCTCTCAAAACGAATATGATCCAGCACCTATTTTCGTAAAAAACTTCTTATTTCCTTAAAACTTTATCCACGAAAATAGGTGCTGGGTTGATAACCTAATACCCAAAACCACACACTTACACAAGTTGAGAGAATTTGATAAGAAATTTTGTAAGAGCATTATTTCATCACTGTGCAGTGGTCTCGAAATATGGATTACGCAGTGGTCTCATGATATTGAGGGTGAAAATATAAATTATTTTGAGCCAAAACAAAAATTAAGTTTATATGAGATAAGATATTTTTTTGAACAAGAATTAAAGAAATAGAGGCCGCATCTCAACAGGCTGTTAAGATGCGATTACTTAACGATATTATAGCTTTACTCTTGATGCCGAGATTGCGCCGTCTATACTCAACAGTTCCTTTAAAATTTCGTCACTAACCTCTTCATCCGTTTTAATAAGGGAGAGCGCCTCTTTGGATTTTTCCTTCCTTCCAAGTCTAAAATCAGCTATGTTTATGCCATATTTACCTAAAATTGCCCCCACCATACCTATGACACCCGGCTTATCAATATTTTGGAATACGATTATATTGCCCTTAAGCTCTATTTCCATATCAAATCCGTTCATATATACAATGCGCGCTTTGTTCGGCTCGAAGACTGTTCCACCGACCTCTATACTCTTTGCGTCATCATAATCAGCTTTGATTAGCATATAGTTCTTAAATTCAGTCGGACCTTTGTATATATCTGAACGCATCTGGATGCCGCGTTCTTTTGCAACATATGGCGCATTGACATAGTTTATGTGTTCATCAACCATATGTTTAAGTATACCAACCGATGCAAACAATGAGAGAGAATTGTTGTAGTTTTCAATTTCACCGTGTGTATATATTGTTGCTTTGTCTATAAAGCTTTTTACATATTGAGACAAGAATGAGCCCATTCTCTCTGCGAGGCCCAAAAACTGTTTTCCTATGTCAGACACCTCTTCTTCTGGCATTGCTATATTTACCGCATTTTCATATCTTCTTCCCTTAAGAGCATCGATAGTCGATCTTGCTATTCCTTCAGCTACACGCACTTGAGATTCATAGGTATTGGCCCCGAGATGAGGAGTTACAAAGACATTGTCAAATTCCTGCAGAGGATGGTTGGGTTGAGGCTCATTTTCAAAAACATCTATACCGAGTGCCCTTATTTTGCCGTTTTTCAAATTATTATAAAGGGCTTTTTCGTTATACAATCCGCCACGAGCGCAATTGATAAGTATTACGCCATCCTTCATCTTGGATATCTCTTCGTCGTCTATCATATTGTATGTTTCTTCGTTTTTCGGTGTGTGTATGGTTATGATATCTGCTTCTTCTAACAGGTCATCCAGTTTATCCATTATTCTAACGCCTATATTGAGGGCTTTTTCCTTCTTTATGTATGGGTCATAGACTATAACGTTTGCTCCGAAACCCATAGCTCTTATTGCTACACGTGTACCTATACGCCCCATGCCTATTATTCCTAAGGTTTTTCCGCTCAACTCAATTCCCATCCATTTTTTTCTATCCCATTTGTGTTTATACTTAAGCTCATAGTTGGCATTGGGTAAAAATCTTAGGCAGTTCAGTATATGTGTCATCGTATGCTCTGTTGCCGCAATTGTATTGCCTGTTGGCATATTTAGCACAACGATACCCCTCTTTGACGCTTCGTCCAGATCTATATTATCAACGCCTACACCTGCCCTTCCTATCACTTTTAGATTTTTGCAGTATTCCAGGAACTCTTTATCAATTGTAGTTGCACTCCTTGTAATTATGGCATCTACATCTTTCAGCTGTTTGGGTAGTTCCTCTTTATTGACGCCTATCTTTATATCAACATACAAATCGCTTTCGTTCCTTAAAACATCAATGCCCTTTTCCGAAATACTGTCACATATTGCTACTTTAAACATACTACCTCCACTTATTGAATGCATTTCTCTATTTTATCGGATAAATCCTGAAATTTTCGCTCACCCAGCATTTTCTCCAATATTTTGCCGTTTTTATCTATGATTATTGATGTTGGCGTTGCAAGTATGCCACCAACATTTCTCAACTGATTTTTGCTGTCTATTCTGTAAACAGGATACTTTATATTCATGTCCCTTATAAAATCCCCTATATCGTATCTGTCTCTACTTAAGCTGATACCGACTACAAATATCAAATCCTTATATTTTTCATAAACTTTATTAATGACCTTTGATTCCCTTTCACATGGCGGGCAGTCGGGATAAAAAAATACAGCCAAAACAGGTTTTTGTCCTATAAAATCTGACAGATTTGTATCCTTTTGGTTCGAGTAGACCGCATCTAATTTTATATCAATATTTTTTGCTTCAGCATTAAGTCCATAAACAGTTATTATAATAACAAATAAAAAAATCCTTTTCATAAATACTCCCAATAAATCTAATTTAGATTGTGTTTAACAGCTTGTTCTATAATATTTAAACATTTGTCTATTTTTGACACATTTTCAGCCTCTACTGTAATTCTCAAAAGCGGTTCCGTACCCGAATATCTTACAACAATTCTTCCCTTTTGTTCAATTATATTTTGCGCCTCTTTAATAGCTTTTTGTATTTCTTCTATCTTCTCAAGCGGCGTCTTGTTTTTTACAGTTATGTTAACTGTTTTTTCGGGTGTTTTTTTATAGTTCCTACACAGATACGACAGTGGCTTTTGTTCCCTCTTTAATATTGACAAAACAGCAAGAGCCGTAATAATTCCATCGCCGGTTGTATTTAAATCCGACATAACAATGTGACCGGATTGTTCTCCGCCGAGGTTAAAACCTTTTTCAAGCATTCTTGATACTATGTTTTTATCACCCACATCAACACGCTCGAGTTTGACATCGATACTGTTCAGAAACTGCTCAAGCCCGTAGTTTGTCATAACCGTACCTACAACTGTATTGCCTTTAAGGGTGTTTTTCTGTTTCATATCTTTCGCCAGTATACCAAGAATCATATCACCATCAATCGGTTTGTAGCAATCATCAACCATAAGAACCCTGTCACCATCTCCGTCAAATGCTATCCCGACATCGGCTCTGTAGAGTTTACTTGCCTCAACTATGGTCGAAGGGTAAGTAGAACCGCACTTCTCATTTATATTTGTGCCGTTTGGCTTGTTGTTTATCGTTATAACATCAGCACCAAGTTCCTCAAATATCATTGGAGCAACCTTATACGTTGCACCGTTTGCACAGTCCAGAACAATCCTCAATCCTTCAAGGTTCATCGTGTATGGGAAGACATCTTTTGCAAAAACTATATATCTCCCAAGGGTATCCCTTATTCTGTAGGCTCTGCCTATGTTTTCGCCAAGAGCACCTGTATCGTTTAAATCTTCACTTGCTATGAAATTTTCAATTTTATTTTCTATCTTATTGCTCAACTTTAATCCCTCATGCGAAAATATCTTTATGCCGTTGTCGTCAAAAGGATTGTGGCTTGCAGAGATTACTATTCCAGCATCAGCTCTCATGCTCCTTACCAAAAAAGCTATAGCCGGTGTAGGCATAGGACCAACAAGATAGGCATCCGCACCCATTGAAACAACACCGCTTGTTATAGCACTTTCAAGCATATAGCAGGATAATCTTGTATCTTTCCCTATTATTATTTTCTTTTTTTTGTTTCTGCTGTTATTTAGAGCATAAACCAAAGCTTTGCCCAGTCTATACGCCAAATCACCAACCATAGGATAAATATTGGCTTTACCCCTAATGCCGTCCGTTCCAAACAGTTTCATAATTTAACTCCAATATATTTAATTGTTAAAGTAGCTATAAAAAGATATATAAAAAGCCCAAGTATGTCATTTAAGGCGGATATGAAAGGTGAAGCCGCAACCGCAGGGTCAATATTGATTTTTTTTAAACCCACGGGAAGCATGGCTCCTATAATTGTAGATAAGAACATGGATAAAAATAGTGCACAGGCTACGACTACGGCCATATATATATTGTGTTGAAACAAAAATGCCATAAAAAAGCCGAGAATGGAAAATAAAACACCTATAGAAAGAGCCGTTTTAATCTGCTTTTTTATTATCAGCCAAATACCGTTTTCATCAAATTTTCCTATAGCAAGCGCTCTGACAACAATTGTTTGAGATTGCTGCCCCGTATTGCCGCCAAGTGCCATAATTAATGGCATAAAGAAAGATAGCGAAATCGCTGCTTTAAGCGTACCATCAAAAAATTTTAACACACTGCCGGAAACGGATTCGCCCAACAGGCTCATAATAAGCCACGGAGCCCTGTATTTTATGATGTTGAATACGCTAACCTCTTCCATTTCTTCTTCCGAGGTTCCGGCAAGCTTGTATATATCCTCTGTTGTTTCTTCCCTTATGACATCAATAATGTCGTCGACATTAATAATACCGACAAGCCGATTCTTATTGTCCGTTACAGGAATAGACAAAAGATCATATTTTTCAACTATTTTTGCAACGTCTTCCTGATCCAAATCCGTTCTGACGGATATAATGTTTGTATTGGTAATAGATTCTATTTTCTCATTTTTGTCTGCCGTGATTAGTGATCTGAGCGTTATTGTACCTATCAAATGTCTGTGTTTGTCTATAACATAAACATAGATAATACGTTTTTCCCTGCTTGCTTTTCTTATTGCTTCAATGGCTTCTTCCACAGTTAAATCCTTATCAAGGGCAAAGAAATCCGGATTCATTATGCCCCCGGCTGTATCTTCTGGATATTTCGACAGATTTGCCATTGATTCTATAAAGTCATTGTCTAAGTATTTTTCTATCTCTTCGCTCGCTTCTTCGTTAATTTCTTCAAATATGTCTACCGCTTTGTCTATGGATATATTTCTAAGTATCTCTGCAGCCTCTTCTGCCGGCAGTTTTTCGAGCATATTTGCGGCTATCGTATAGTCATCAAGGTACTCTATGGATTGCGCCTTGAACTTGATATCTGATATGGATTTTATGAGCATGATTCTCTCATCCGGAGCCAGGTTTTGTATAATTTTTGCTACATCAGCCGGATGGAGTTTTTTTATGATATTGGCTACATTTGGCATGGCATCCTTTCTTATGAATTTTCTTATGGCTTGAACAAATATTCTTGTATTCTCATGTTCTTTATCCATGTTTAGTACCTCGGGTTTATATATTCTTTGAGCAAATTTTCATTCTTTGTCCAATTTTTTCTTACCTTAACCCATAACCTTAAGAATACTTTGCTTCCCAAAAAGTCTTCTATTGCTATTCTTGCAAGTTTTCCTATTTCTTTGATTACATTTCCGTTTTGACCTATAACTATCATCTTCTGAGATGTTCTTTCGACTATAATACTTGCCTCAATATAGTACAGATTTTTTTCTTTGCGGTATTTCATTTCTTCTATAACAACAGCCGTATGGTATGGTATCTCTTTCTCCAATATGTTCATAACCTTTTCTCTGATGGTTTCAGCTATTATAAAGCGTTCCGTTTCCGTGCTTATTATATCATCTTCGTAATATTTGGGTCCTTCATTCAGCAGTTCCAGTATGGTGCTTATTATTTCTTCTCTTGCATTTAACGAATGAATCAAAGAGGTTTCTATAATTCTTTCAAATTTCGTTCTCGATGCAAACCGCTCTTTAATATCCTCTATACGATTGCTTTGCATAATATCCGTTTTATTAATAATAAGAATAGCCTTTTTCCTTCTCTCTTTGATTTTTTCCAAATATTTTTCCATTACTTCATCTATTTCACCATTATTGTCCGTAATAACAATGGCAACATCAAAGTCATCCAAAGCTTCGTCTATAAATTTTATTATTGCCGCATTTAGCTTTTTTTTGGATTCATGTATTCCGGGTGTATCTGTAAAAACAATCTGATAGTTGTCACCGTTTAAAATACCTCTTACGGATTTTCTCGTAGCCTGGGGTTTATGCGACACTATAGCTATTTTTTCACCTATCAAAAGATTCAATAAAGTTGATTTCCCCACATTCGGCTTTCCGATTATCGCCACAAATCCCGATTTAAACATCTACCTTACCTATTCTTTCTATAGCTTTTTTTGCCGCCTCTTTTTCTGCCTCTTTTTTGCTCTTTCCTACACCACTACCATAATTTACAGAGTCGATAAACACCTCACAATAAAATGTTTTGTTGTGCTCTACACCGTCTTCTCTTATAATTTTATACTCAGGCAGGCAAGAAAATAGCTTTTGCGTCAGCTCCTGCAGATGTGTTTTATAATCAAAAATCATCCCTGTTTCAACTATTTCATCTATTATATCAGATAATTGATTTATAATAAATTTTTTTGCACTGTTTAATCCACCGTCTAAGTATATTGCGCCTATTAAAGCCTCAAAGGTATTTTCAAGAATGCTCTTATTGTATATTATCCCTTCCTTTTGTTCACTCTTGCCCACAAACAGGTATTTATAGATTTCTATCTTCTTGGCTACTAGCGATAGTGTGTTTGTATTAACCGATGCAGCCCTGATTTTTGACAGCACTCCCTCATCTATATTGCTATATTTTTCTATTAGGTATTCCGTAACTACCAGTTCCAAGACTGCATCCCCCAAAAATTCAAGTCTTTCGTTTGAATCGGTTTTGTGTCTTACAGATGACCTGTGCGTCAAAGCCTTTTTTAAAAGGTTTTTGTTTTTGAATGTATAATTGAGTGTCTTTTGTAAATTTTTCATATGTATCTATCCATAGAATCAGCAAATATTGTTACTATGCTTTTGTCCGGGTTTTGTTTCTTTAATTTCAATGATGCGCAGTATGCCGCTCCACTTGAAACGCCGGCAAATATACCCTCCTCTTTAACTATTCTTTTGTGGTAATACATAGCTTCCTCGTCGCTAACCGTAATTATATCATCAACGAGACTCATATCCATGACATCCGGTAAAAATCCAGCCCCGATCCCTTGTATCTTATGAATGCCGCTTCTGCCCTTGCTGAGATAGGGACTACCCTGTGGCTCAACCGCAACTGCTTTCACAGACGAATCTCTTGACTTTAGATATGATGCTATTCCGCTAAAAGTCCCGCCTGTTCCGACGCAACACACAAATATATCAACCCTGCCTGCCTGTTTTTCTATCTCTCTTGCCGTTGTTTCCCTGTGTATTAAAGGATTCAATGGATTTGAAAACTGATTAGGCATAAAAAAGCCATCCTTTTCCATATCGTGCGCCATTTCAATAGATGCTTTCATACCATCTTCTGCTGCAGTTAAAATTACTTTTGCACCAAATGATTCCATTATTTTTATTCTCTGCTTACTCATATTTTCCGGCATTATTATAGTTATGGGAATCTTATAGTATGCACCCAAAAATGCCAGGGATATACCCGTGTTGCCGCTTGTTGGCTCAACTATGCCTTTTTCTGTTATTTTACCCAAAGCGCCACGAACCATTGAATATGCAGTTCTGTCTTTTATTGAGCCTGTGGGGTTAAAATATTCGAGTTTTGCCAATATACCGCTTTTTAACCTTACAAGTGGCGTATTGCCTATAGTTTCAATTATATTCAAAACAGCTCCCTCAAATTGTTTCTATCTATGCTTATATGCTGTTTGTTATCGTAAGCATGCGGTGTATCTATGCAGTAGTGTGCGCCTATACTGCCCTTTCTTTCATATGCCGCATAGGCTATGATGGTGGAAAGAAGTGCTATATTTCTTAATTCTATACCCTCCTTGCAGCAATATTTTTTATTGTACTTCAAAAACATTGCACTTGCGCATTCCAACATGTCTTTTTCATCGTTCATATTCCTTACAACGCCGAGCCTTTCCCACAGTTTTTCCTTTATTCCGTCTATTTTGTCTATTGTTGATTTGATATCCTTGCATACCTCACAATCCTTTTTATTTTCAATCTTTACCGTTTGATGTGTAGTTTTCATATACTCCGAAGCACTTATCGCAGCCCTTCTGCCGTAAACAAGCCCTTCAAGTATTGAATTACTTGCAAGACGATTTGCTCCATGCACACCATTGCATGCAACTTCACCGGCTGCAAACAGTCCGTTTATATTGGTCTTTGCAAACACATCGGTTTTGATGCCGCCCATTGTATAGTGAGCTGCGGGCGCTACAGGAATTGCCTCTTTTGTAATATCAAGATCGTACTTTAAGCACTCCTCATATATCGTAGGAAACCTGCTTTTTACAAAATCGGCGCCCATAGGCGTTGTATCGAGATAAACCTTATCAATAGAACGTTTTTTCATTTCAAACACGATGGAACGTGCAACAACATCCCTCGGCGCCAGCTCTTTTAACCTATGATATTTTTCCATAAAACGCTCACCCTTGTCATTTATTAAAACAGCGCCTTCCCCTCTCATCGATTCGCTTAGTAAAAACTGAGGTGCATTGTATTTTTTCAGTGCCGTTGGGTGAAATTGGACAAACTCCATATCCTCTAAGACTGCACCCGATAAAAATGCACTCGCAATGCCATCCCCCATTGTTACAGAAGGATTTGTTGTATTTTTATATATAGCGGCATATCCTCCTGTTGCAAGTATTATTGCTCTCGTTTCCACTGTTTCATACTGTCCCGTTTTTGTATTTAAAAACTCAACCCCTACAACTGTTTTATCATCTGTTATAATGTTTACAAGCATTCTATTTTCAAAAATCTCTGCATTGTTGTAGTTTTTTAGTTTGCTTATAAGACTTCTTTCAACCTCATGGCCTGTTGCATCACCAAGTGCATGTAAAATTCTGTTTGTTGAATGAGCCGCCTCTTTGGTAAAATCCAATTCACCTTTTTCGTTTTTATCGAAATTTGCACCCCATTCTATAAGTTCCTTAACCCTGTCGGGACCCTCTTTAACCAGAACATTAACGGCTTCTCTTCTGCAAAGACCGGCACCGGCGTTAAGTGTATCTTCTATATGACTTTCAAAGTTGTCACTCTCTTTTAAAACCACGGCAACACCGCCCTGTGCTTTGTCGGTATTGCATAGGTCTGCTTTGTCTTTTGTAAATATATAAACATTGTACCCACCTTCCAATAGTTCAATAGCGGCTCGCAAACCGGCCACACCACTCCCGACAACAACTACAGATTCAGACATCAAAGCATCTCCTTAAAATTATAATAGTATAGAAACAGAACTGTTCGGTGGTTTTATGCCTGTTTTATGGCCACAGCCGTACAGTGCTGCAATCAGCATAATAACCACAGAAAAAAACAGTAACTTTTTCATAAGGGATAATTTATTACAAATCACTATTAAAATCAATATTTAAGCATATT
>CAZFWO010000041.1:6680-10205 GCA_964522785.1 uncultured Desulfurellales bacterium | reverse complement strand
ACAGTCGTAATTCCCTTCAGAAACGGAAATAGTGCAACCGTTATGTTAGTCTGCCCCACTTAATCCTCTGCATTTCTGTCGTAATTCCCTTCAGAAACGGAAATAGTGCAACGTTCACGAACCCACACAGGAGCAAAAAAAAGAGTTGGAAGGTCGTAATTCCCTTCAGAAACGGAAATAGTGCAACGAGTATTACAACATCGCGAAAAGCCAATATGGCGACATAGATTTTGGTCGTAATTCCCTTCAGAAACGGAAATAGTGCAACTGACCTTTAATTCCTTAACGGGAAGTTGTCGGGAACCTGTCGTAATTCCCTTCAGAAACGGAAATAGTGCAACCCGAGCCCTCGTTTGAGGGTTTGGTTGAGGTGTGAACCTGTCGTAATTCCCTTCAGAAACGGAAATAGTGCAACCCTGAGTGGGATGATGATTAAGTTCCTCATTCCTTTTTAATGTCGTAATTCCCTTCAGAAACGGAAATAGTGCAACACTAAGAGTTAGGTCGCGGGACTTTCAATCCCGCAACGGGGGGTCGTAATTCCCTTCAGAAACGGAAATAGTGCAACAAAAGTATTTTTTAAGATGTTAACTATTAAGTGATTAAATGTCGTAATTCCCTTCAGAAACGGAAATAGTGCAACAGCCCTTTTAAAAAGCCTGTTTCTATAAGGCTTAAACTTGATAATATTAGTATCAAGCTTTTGTAAATGCTGTTGCAGCAACAAAAACTCTTGTACGAAAAATTAAACATATTGCTTTGTAAAAGAGCGTTTATTGACAGACTTTTTGACAGGCAAAAAATCAGTCATAACTTCATATTTGCTTATATAACAAGAAAAACTTAAAAGTCAAGTGAAAAAATTATCTTTGAGGTTTCCATACATTAAAAATTATTTGCTGACAAAATTTAATTTATCTTAAAGAAAAAGTTAATGAAAAAGTAAAGCTCTGATTCTTATTATACTAACCTCTATTGTGATACCACTGCATAGCAATAAAATGATACTCTTACAATTTCTTATTAAGATTCTCTCAACTCAAGAATGAATTTTTTAACGATGACCCGTCACCTATTTTTGTGGATTAAGTTTTCAAGAGAACAAAAGTTTTTACGAAATAGGTGCTTAGGTTATATTCGTTTCAAGAGCTTGATAAGAAATATGGATTATGCAATGGTTCCATAGAAATCTTTTTAAAATAGAGAATGCAGTCTTCTTGAGCATGAAAGTTATTCTGCTTCAGAATTATTCCACTTCGTAGATGGAAACTTAAATTTATCCAACATATCAAAATCCTTCATACGAATTCTATAAGAATTTCTGTAATAAATAGAATACAGATAAAGATCCCGATATTTTATGAAGTGATAAAACACTAAAAATAAAAGATAGCATAAATTTAAAGTAGATTACAACTTAAAATCAACAATTTTAGGTATCAATAAAAATGTTGACATAATAGTTAATGTTAATATAAAATTTAAAAAAGTTTGCGGGAAACGTAGCCAAAAAATAATTAACCTGATTTTAGCAGGGTTTGATGATAAATTTGTTGGCTTGAAAAGTAACCAAAGGAGGTTTGGTATGAAGAAATTTTTAAAGTTTTTGGGTATTCTTTTTATTTTGGTAATTATTGCCATCGTTGCTGCATTCTACTTTACATCTGATTTGCCCCAAACGGCAGATAGCTTCTTTGAAGCTATAAAGAGCAATGATTATGTAAAAGCTCAGGAATATCTGTCTGAGAACTTTAAAAGCACCACTCCTGTGTCGGTTCTTAAGAGGGCTTTTCCATACGATAGGTTCAAACATTACAGCGGCTATTCATTCAAGAATAGAGAGGTTACAGCAGATGGCGTTGGAACTTTAAAGGGAACTTTAAAGTTCGATGATGGTTCTGTGATGCCCATAAAGATCTCTTTAATAAAAGAGAATGGGGAATGGAAAATAGACCACATATCGTTGGCGCCATCAGGTATATCTTCTAACTCATCTACAACAGGTGCTGAAAACACCACAAGCGTATCTTATCCTGATTTAGTACACCGAACAGTGGTTGACTTTGTAAACGCTATTCAAAGCAATGATTATTCTAACTTTTATTCATCCACATCCTATCAGTTTAAAAGAAGTGTTAGTGTAGATAAGTTAAAAAACGCATTCTCTAAGTTTTCGTCTGTTGGTATAAATTGGGGTGATATAAGAAATTTAAAACCTGTAATTACAAAAAAAGAAGTGCAGGATAACGGTATCTTAAAACTTATAGGTTACTATCCAACATCGCCTAAACACTTGGGTTTTGACTTTGAGTATATAAAAAACAATGGTCAATACAAAATTATTGGTGTATTTTTGAGGCTTGAAGATTAGAAACATTGGGGCCCCGGCATTGACGAGATTATGCTGGGCCCCAGCGGATTTGTTTTTAAGTTTTAGAAATGTCCGTTTGGCGAGTAAACCCACTTGAATTTTATGTAAGCCTTTATTCCAACACCTCTAGCATCTAAAACCTGTAACTTTGCGTAATGTCCTTCTTTTGTTTTAACGCAGTAAACGTGTCCTATATTTGCAGGTGTGTAGTCGTAGTATTTTGAATAACCTGCAGATGGGCACTCTTTAACGCTATTAAAATCCACTTTACCCATATTTTTTAATCTTCCTACGTTGAAGTAAGGTTTTTCAGCACCTTTAACATTGGGATTGACAAATCCGCTTGCTAGATCCTCCTCTGAGTTTTTGAAATTTCCTGTTTCAAAGTTTAGAGAATAACCGCTGTTTTTAAGATTTCCGCCATGAGTTAGGATAGCTATGTGAGTGCCTTTGTTGTTTTTAGTTTTATGGGTATTTGTGTTGAGAGAGCTCAGGAAATTGTCGCCCTGAATGTCAGCTATATAGCTGTAAAAGCCCGTGTTGTAAATATTTCTTTTTCTGATTAAATCTACAACTGCTACACCGCCTTTTTGATTGTTGCCACTCAATTGCCATGGAATTCTAAATTTAATCTCATAAACCCTAAAATCTGGGTCTTTTTCAAAGTCTTTAAAGTATAAAAGCTGCGCTTGACCAAAGTTTAAATGTGTAAAACCGGAGCTTCTGTTTTGCTTGCATGACTTAAGCCAACTATCACGCAAAGGAGCATCTTTAATAAACGGTATGATTTTGCAGCCATTATTATATTCATTGGCGAATCTATTCATAAATACACTTGCATTACCCAAAAAATTTCCGTGATTCAGGAAGAAACCATTTTTGGACTCGTTACCCGCAACGTTTTTCAAATGTAAATAGCAATAACTGTTAAAGGGTTCGGACGACCTAATGGTGCAAGCTATTTCTTTGGATAGCTTTTGACAACTCTGTCTTACTACGCCACAATCGATATAGGAGGAGCTTAAACTACATTCCTTCTTGTTGCATAAGGTTCTATACTGAGCCTTAATGTTTATGGGCTTTGGATAGATAACGTAAACCCTTTGGTAGACCCTTCTGTTGTTTACAAAAATTGATGTTACTTTTGGTGGTTC
>CAZFWO010000041.1:3855-6580 GCA_964522785.1 uncultured Desulfurellales bacterium | reverse complement strand
TTATAAATTGCATTAAAAAATTCATCCATATGTTTTTCATAGCCATTATAAGCTGCCTTTAAATCTTGAGGCCACAACCTTAGTTTTCTTGCAAGGCTTTTTGCCATAGAAAATTGTTTTGATATCTTGTTTTCTTCAGGAAAATACGAATTGCATCTGTTAAAAGAGCCCCAAGCCTGTTTTTTGAGATTTTCGTAATAACCTATATTTTTATATCCACCAAGTTCCTTTAAAACCCTAGATTTAATATAAGCAATTTCGTTTTTATCGACTGTTGTATCAGGGTTGTTGAGGTTTTCAGGGTATACAATTCTCAATATATTTTCTATCGTTTTCATGCTGCTAATATAGGCCTGTTCGGGCTTGGTAAAGTCTTCTTTAGGAATGCTTAGCTTTGAACCCTCAAATACAAGGAGAGATAGGCTATGATAGATGTTTATCTGACTAGCCAGAAAGTCGGCGTTCTGAGATATTTTATCATAATACTCTGTATAGCCTATACTCGAATCGGATAGCATTTTGGATTCTTTTTCCAACAGGCCAATGTCATTTTGAAGGTTATTTAGACAACCATAGTTATAATAGACTTCATAAGGGAGATATTTGTTTTTTAAATTTTCAAACCTTTCTTTGAAGACAATTGTTTTCTTCCAGAAAATCGGAATTAACCTATTGATGCGGTCTTGTTCTTGCTTCAAGGTTTTCTGTAAGTCAGATATTGTATCTAAATATTCTTCATATTCTTCAAAAGCTTTTTCAAGTTCGCCGCCAGATAGTTGATTATTATTAGATTTGTAAAACAGGGTTTGCAAGTTAAATTTCATTGGCGTTAACTTTTTTTGAAGTTTTGATATCTTATGTTTTGTTTGTAAGATAATTTGTTTGATTTTATCTTCCTCGCAGATGTTTTTGTTGAGAGTATCGAGGTCTTTGGCTGCTTTTTGTCTAACGTCTTCTACTTTTTTCGAAACATTATTCAAAAATACGGAAAATGAGCGTCTCTGTTCATAAGTTGTATAAGGAAAAATTCTATTGTTTAAATTTGAAAGGAGAAACGATTTAAAATTCTTATATTGATCGTATGTTATTTGTTTGGATATGAACTTGCCCTCTATTTGAACCAAAAATCCCCTGTATGGTCCGAGGTTAACTTTTACTTCTTTACCAATTTTAGACTGCTTTTCTATGATTTTTTCGTCTTTGTTAAGTTGTTTTTTAACCTTTTCTATCCAGCTTTTAGTTCTTTTTTCTACGGCAACTTGAACAAGCTGATTTTCTGGTATATCCATGAGTTTTTCTTTTATATTTTCTATTTGTTTTTTATTTACAGCTGTATTTTTCTTTTTTTTGTAATTTTTAGCTTTTTTTATTACTGTAGACCTAAAATTCTTATCTGTGAAAAATTGCCTTATGACATTTACTGTTGGTTCATAATAAGCAGACCCCAGTGTGTTAATAGCTGTTTCAAGCTGTTTAGCTGTTAGACCTTTGAATACCTTAATCATTTCATAGTATCGCCTTACACTAAAGTTGCCATTGATTGCTCTGTTTAGCGCGCAGGTTTTTATTACTGCAAGTTTGTAAATTCTATCTTTTATCACCCTGTTGATATTCTCGATTGTTACCGGCTCATTTGCGCATTTGAGTTTTTTAACTATGTTTCCAATGACATACTTTGTGTGCCATTTTAGGTATTGAATCTCTCTAAGTTTTTTCTTTGCAGCAGTTTGAAGTAGTTTTAGGTTTAGGTAGTATCTTCTATATTTAGCATGAACTTCCAGTGTTTTAGCCCACATCTCGAATTTAAGCTGCTCAATCCATTTCTCTTTATTTGAAAAGAATTCTGTTCTGCCAAGGTTAAATTGGTTATCGTTAAACCACATGTTGAAACGAACCTTTAAATCTCTCCATTTTGGCACACTTTTGGATGCTCTCCATTGCTGAATTTCAGGGTTTAAGAATGTCTTTATGAACAACCTTCTATCTACATTTCTTCCCCACTCTTGAACGGATTGAAGTGAATATTTGGCAAAATCCCATGCAAAACCAATTATAGTGCCACCTGTTGAACCGAGCAGAATACCTGCAATTTGTTTTGCTGTTTCTTCTTCTATGGAGCTTTTTGCTTTGTCAAACTCACCGTTTGCAAATTGGTCTATTGTTTGCAGAATAGATTCAACCGGAATATCAGCTCCCACATGGCTTTCTAAGGCGTTGTGCAATTCTTGTGTATAGTAGTATTTTACAACTTTATTCATGTCGTCTTTTGTAAATGATGCATTTGCTATAAAGCTTGAGCTAAAAACGAAAGAGATAATTAGTAAAATAGCAAAAAAGCGTCTCATAGTTAAAAGCTCCTTTCTTTTTTAATTGTTGAGAGGCTAAATTCTAAAACCTCTCCGATTTTAGCGGGTTATTTTATAAACACTATTTGCCCAACTACCTCCACAGATTTGATTTGAGTTGCCAGAGCAGTGCATATTGCAGTTATTTGCAGTTCTATATTTTCCGTAACTGTTTCCACAGAAACACTGACTAGAGTATTGGACTCCTGCGTATTTATAGCCTCTTTGAGAGCAAACATTTATGCATTTTTGAGGGGTCATGCTGTTAGATTGAAACATGTATCCGTTTAGATCTCTATTCCATTGGTCTTTAAAGCAACCTATATAGTTACCACCTGCAACGTTGGGTTTTTTGACGATATTTGTGCATTCTATAAACT
>CAZFWO010000041.1:0-3755 GCA_964522785.1 uncultured Desulfurellales bacterium | reverse complement strand
GTTAAAGATTTTTATGTTTTCAGATGTTGATGAAATAAGATCTGATTTTTTGACTGTTGTTCTGTAAACGCTATTTGCCCAAGAACCTCCGCATATCTGATTTTGATTACCAGAACATTTCATGTTACAATTGCTTGTTTTTCCGTATTTTCCATAGCTATTTCCGCAGAAACAGTAGCTTGAATACTGGACGCCAGCATATTTAAAGCCTTTTTGAGAACAAATATTTATACATTTTTTAGGGGTCATTTTGTTGGATTTAAACTTATAGCCGTTTAAGTCTCTACCGTTTGTTCCAAAAGGGTCTCCTTGGTCTTTATAGCATCCGATATAATTTTTTTTGCTGTCCAAAAAGTTTTCCCCACTTTCTGCGGTGTTATATCCTATTTTTTGTGTAATATTGCCTTCTTTATGTAAAGGATTGGCGAATTTTTTAAGAAAATACGATTTTACAATAATATCAAAGTCTTCATATGGAGTAATCTTTGCAATACGCCAGCCACCATCTCTTTTTTCTAAAAGAAAAATTAAGTCGGAATTTTCCTCAAAATTGTTATGATTGGCTTTGCTAATAATCAAATTTTTAGATTTTACTTCTATCAAAGCTTTATTCCCGTATTGTTTGATTTTTTCTATAGATATGTTTGAGAATTTTTGGTCTATGGATTTGAAAATTGTTGTGTAAAGTTGTAAGCGTTTATTGTCAAATGACGTGAAATTCGATTTTATCCAATTTATATCCTTTGACTGAACAGCATTAAAATAGCCATAAATTGTGTTTTCAATCACAGTATTTAAGCCAAAAGCCACATTAACTGAGAAAAATATTGAAATAAAAATAAGTATAACTTTCTTCATTTTCATTCTACCCCCTTCCATACCCTTACACCACATTTTTTGGCCGTTATTACCGAATATCCTTCTTTGTCGGTTACTTTAACAAATATCGGAATGAAAATGATATCCCTATATGAGTCCGCTATTTTTCTATATTTACTATACACCCCATATACAGTTTTTGCGTTTTCGTATATAGCTTTCATGAGTTCCATTTGCATTGCTGGCCCAAGGCCGGTACTTGCCTTTTTGAAAAGATCATAAATACCAGATGTCAAGAAAACCCCTCCAACTACCATATCTTGGGTCTTTACATAGTTTTTATTTTTGTCGTGTATAAATGAAAGCGTGTTGTTGTAATAATCAGAAGTACCAAAATAGTTTTGAGCCACAGCAGCCACATCTTCAGATTTTATTTTACCGTTGGCGCTAAGGATTTTTTCTAATTTATTGCCTTTTTGAAGTGTGTTTCTAACATCAGATAACACCTTGCCACTTGAATATGTGATTAAAACACTTGCGGCCACCTTTAAATTTGTCTCTAAAAGTTCCCTCCACATATCTGGTTGTTTGTTTAAATCAAGCCCTAATTCTTTCGATGCTAAATAAAACTCAAAAACCTTGCCCTTAAAGTTTCGTACACGCAAAAGTGTATTGTAAATTTTCCCTCCTCTAACTTTGAATCTCCCATATCCAAAAATCTCTATGTTAAATTCATTGCTATCTAAATCTTCTATAAATACTTTAGATGGTCTAATTTGCCAATTTTCAGCGTCCATACCACACGGAAGTAAAAACTTTTTAATTTTAGGAAATGGACTTTGAAAATTTATAGTAAAACTTCCCACTAAATCTGCACCATCAAAGATGTTGAATTTTGCCTGGACTGGAAATTTTGCATCAGGATTTCTGATATTGTTTAGCATGGCTTTCTTTATTCTTGGAGTGGGTATAAATAGAACGCCTCTGCCTTCGCTGTTCGTTTTTAGGTAATAGGTGATTATAGGTCTAGTTAGGTAATCAACTGTTTTTCCATCTTTTTTGAAAGACTCATGGCTGTAGATAACTCTGTAGATTTTGTTTGAAGCAGGTGTGCCATCCGGCATAGATAGTTGGAATATTAGTTTTTGTTCTTTACCGTTTGCTACGAGGTTTGTTGGTGCTATTTTAATATGTAGTTTTTGTTTTTTCTTTTTATGCTTCTTTTCTGAATCAGAAGATGGGTTTTTGACTTTTTTAATAAAAACATCGTTGTCTGGAATTTTTTTTAGATAAAGATTTAAAAGCTTTACAGCTAATTTTTCGGTGTCCCATTTGTGTGAGCGTGTTGTGCAATACTCAGCTTCCAAAGATACTGAATAATGTTTCTTTTTTCCTGTAATTACCTCGTATTCTAAATCTATACTTGACCATTCATTTGCTTTTGAGCCATCTGAGTTAAAATATTTATGGGTGATAACTTGATGGCGCCAGGAGATTTGCTTTCCTGGATGTATTTCGTATTTTGTTATATCAATTTGTCCCAGAGATCCATCGTCGTCATAGTATTTTTCCTCACTGTCTTTAAGAGATTTAAGTTGCTTGTTAGAATAGTAATTGAATAAATCGATACCCCTATTGTCTGGGTAATACGTTGTAAAAAGTCTGATCACACCATCCGTATCTGGGTTGCAATTTTTGCATGTGAAATCTTGTACAAGATACGAACAGTTGTCGTAGGGATTGTAGAAAGAATGGTTTCCATTTGCACTGAGATATGAGTTGTAGGTTTGTTTTAAACCTAAAGCTTTATATTCTTTTTTTGATATCATTGGGATGGACTCTGGAAATCCTGGAGGAGCAGCCCAGGCTAGCGTTGGTAATCTTAATACGTTTACTAAAATAAATATACATACCACTAATAAAATAAACCTATTATTTGGAAACTTTATGAAGGGAGAAATTTCCATAATATCCTCCTGCTTTATATTATTGCACTATAATACTAATTGAGTACTTAAAAATCAATGAAACAATTCTGGATTTAATTTATAGTTAAAAGTTGGAAACCCATTTTTTGATTATTGTTTTTTTGAACTTAAGTTAAAAATTATTCCACTATGATGCCCTCCAGAAATCTAAACAGATTTTAGAACGCTAAAGCCTCAATAATTTTTAGATGCAAAACAGGTTCGCTATCTTTTTAATAATGGTAAGTTTTAACTTTCCCATAATTCTGTTACAGCACCATGCGCTAGAAGGATCAAGTGATGGAAACCGGTAAAATTACTGCATTTTATTTTGCAAATCTTTGCTTATCCTTAACACTCCTGTAAGATCCCAGTAGATTAGTAGAGGTTGATTATTGTGATATTTATAGTTATGAATTTTTAGAAAGCTTTTACCATTCACCTTTTGGTTTCCGCTGAACTTCACCAAACAGGTTCCGTTCTTTTTACTAACCACTTTGCCGCGTATAATAATAACTTTAGCGTTGGAATAAAAAGGTAATAAAAACAAAAACATTAAAAATAAAAGTGCAAACATTCTCATTTCAACCTCCTAAAAGATCCGTTTTTCGTGATATTTCCGAGGTTTAACCATACACTTATGCTACCTGAATTTTGGTATTTTGTAATTCCCTTCAACCGGAGCCGTTTCAGTAGCTTCGATTTTAATAGAAACCAGGTGGAGCAAACCGACCGTTTTTCTGTCTTGTTCTTCTTTCTTGAGGAAACGGTTCTGTAAAAGCGGGAGTAATGCATCCCGCACCATTTTATAAGATTTAACTTCAATGAAAGATAAACTTCATTTCACAAAATAAACTTTAATCCCAAGATTTTGTTAATCATAAAAAAATAGTGCGGGACGTAATTCCCTTCTACCAGAGCCGTTTCATTTAAATATTTATAATAAAAAACGGCTATGAATCGAGCTCA
>CAZFWO010000040.1:0-10341 GCA_964522785.1 uncultured Desulfurellales bacterium | reverse complement strand
CCCACACTCGGTTTGCAGGTTTAATATAAAGAAAATAAAAGTCAAGTATTTTATTAATATTTTTATCATTTATTTTATTGATATTGCTAATATTTTCTTATTTTAATAACATTATTATCTATTTGTTAATCAATTTTTTGTTGCAAGTTATGTTCATTTTATGAAACTTCAAGATAAGTAAAGCCGATTTAAACCGGCTTTACTTTTTATTTTTCAAACGCCTCTTTTTGCCAATTCTGTTCAAGTTGACTGATTCAAAATATGCAGACATTGAAAGATAGAGATATGCAGAGTACATTTCTTCATTTATCTGCTTGTTAATTGTATCTTCCATAGTTTTTCCAATCATAAAAACCCCTAATCTATTTTTGGTAAATATTGCAATGCTTCCTCAACCCTTTCTTTCGGATACTCATAATCCGTCATTCCACCTGATAAGTATGTATCATAAGATGACATATCAAAATGTCCATGCCCGGAGAAATTGAACAAGATGGTTTTTTCCTTTCCCTCCTCTTTTGCCTTTATTGCTTCGTCAATTGCACCCTTTATTGCATGGCACGTTTCAGGAGCAGGTATTATACCCTCTGTTCTTGCAAACAGCATGCCGGCTTCAAAAACTTCTGTCTGTTTATAAGCAATAGCATCGAGCAAACCATCTTTTCTTAGCTGGCTCAATATTGGAGAATCTCCATGATAACGCAATCCTCCCGCATGTATGCTTGGAGGCATAAATTTGTGTCCCAGGGTATACATAAGAAGAAGTGGGGTCATTTTTGCAACATCGGCATAGTCATAATGGAAAATACCCTTTGTCAACGTAGGACAACTTGCCGGCTCAACGGCAACTATCTTTATATCCTTTCCATTTATTTTATCCCTCATAAAAGGCAGACTTATTCCGCCTAAATTACTTCCACCACCGCATGGCGCCAAAATTACATCCGGATAGTCACCGACCATTTCAAGCTGTTTTTTTACCTCAAGCCCTATCACCGTCTGATGTAAAAGAACATGGTTTAAAACACTGCCTAATGCATAATTTGTATTTTCGTGTGTTACCGCGTCCTCTATCGCTTCGCTTATTGCAAGACCCAAACTTCCAGGATTGTCAGGGTCTTGTTTAAGAGCATCTCTCCCTGTTTGCGTTTTGTCACTTGGTGATGCCCATACTTCAGCACCCCATAGATGAATCATTGATTTTCTAAAAGGCTTTTGATTATAGCTTACCTTCACCATATAAACCCTAACTGTCATATCAAGCAGACTACCAGCAAGCGCTAAGGCACTACCCCACTGTCCTGCTCCTGTTTCCGTTGTGAGCGTATTAACACCCTCCATCTTATTATAGTAAGCTTGTGCTACAGCCGTGTTTGGTTTATGAGAGCCAGCTGGTGATACAGACTCGTTTTTGTAATATATTTTTGCTGGTGTACCAAGAGCTTTTTCAAGATTATATGCTCTAACAAGAGGAGTAGGCCTCCACATTGAATAAATTTCCCTAACCTTTTCCGGTATTGGTATTTCTCTTTGCGTGCTCATTTCTTGCTCAATTATGGCTTTTGGAAAAATCTTTAAATCCTCAGCAGTTAATGGCTTGTTTGTTTGAGGATTAAGAGGCACTCTAAGAGGTGTTGGTAAATCCGGAAGAATATTGTACCAATACTTTGGCATATCCTCTTCATTCAATAAGATTTTTTTTCTGTTCATAATCTCCCTCCCAATTTAATACATTAATATATATCATACTCCTTAAGTAAATTCAAAAATATTTTAGTGAATAAATATTGAGAGACACTACATAATGATACAATAACAATATAATATATTGTTGCTTATCAACCCAGCACCCATTTTCGTAAAAAACTTTATCCACAAAAATGGGTGACGGGTTGATAAGAAATTGTAAGAGCATCATTTTGTTGCTATGCAGTGGTCTCATTGTACAATGGCCTCTATATTTTGAGAAGGTGAATATATTGAAAAATATTTTATTGTGTGATAGTGTAACGGTTGTGGTGACAATATGAAATACTCTATTCCATATGGCAAACAGTGTATAGATATTGATGATATACGTGAAGTTGATAAGATTTTGACATCAAAGTTTATTACAACAGGACCAAAAGTCAAAGAATTTGAGGAAGCTATATGCAAAAGATGCGGCTGTAGATTTGCGGTTGCTACTTCAAGTGGTACGGCGGCACTTCATATTGCCTCTCTATCACTTATAGATAGCAAAGACCGTATATTGGTCACGCCCAACACATTTTTATCCACCGTAAATGCAATTTTGTATGCAGGCGGAGAACCTATTTTTGTAGATATAGATAGTGAAGGTAATATAGATTTGGATAACTGCATTGAGATATTAAAAAAAGATAGGTCTATCAAGGGTATCTACGGGGTACACTTTTCGGGAAATCCGATAAATCAGGAAAAGTTGAAATACATAAGAGAAAAGTTTGATGTAGTTGTTTTGGAGGATTGCGCACACTCCCTTGGTGCTTATGATGGTAGCACGATTGCAGGAAGCTGCAAAAATTCCGATGTTTCTGTGCTGTCATTTCACCCTGTTAAGCATATAACAACAGGTGAGGGTGGAGCTGTTACTACAAACAGCCGGCAAATATATGAAAAATTGCTTGCTTTGAGAAATAACGGTGTAGTCAGGAACAATTTTGAGGATAAAAATATGGCTTATGATAAAAACGGTAATCTCAATCCGTGGTATTATGAAATGCACTATCTTGGTTTTAACTACAGAATTACAGATTTTCAATGTGCACTTGGGTTGTCTCAATTAAAAAAATTGGATGATTTCTTGAAAAGGAGAAGAGAAATAGCAGAGTATTACGATGAAGTTTTTGAAAATCATCATATAATAAAACCATTATATCTGCATAAGAAAAATTCGGCATATCATCTGTATGTTGTAAGGGTGAGATTTCCGAAGCTCTCCATTACGAAAGCCGATTTTTTCAATATTGCGAGAAAAAACGGCATAGGTTTGCAGGTGCACTATATACCGGTGTATAGACAACCCTACTATAAAAGATTGGGATATGGAGGTGTTTATCTTAATAACATGGAAAGATATTACAGCGAGGCCGTATCTATTCCTATATATCCTTTGTTAAAAAGAAATGAGCAGGCATATGTTATTGAGGTTCTATCTGATATTGTGGAGAAATATAAAATATGATTCATATTGAAGCCTGGCATTTATGGGTTATACTGAGTTTGATTTTGTTTATAACTGAAGTTTTTCATCCTGTTTTTATATTTGCAGCCTTAGGTATAGCTGCGGTAATAAGTGCGCTCTTTGCTGTTTTTGTAAGTATTCAGCTTCAGCTTCTAATTTTTGCTGCAAGCGGCTTGGCTATATTTTTTACATTAAGGCCTGCGGTATTGAAATATCTGTATTCATCAAAAGGTATCAAAACAAATATTCAGGCAATTGTAGGCAAAAAGGGTACTGTTGTTGATGAAATAGGTCCCGGATTAAAAGCAGGAAGTGTGAAGGTTGGAGGCGAGGTTTGGATTGGAATATCGAGCAATAGAGAGAAAATTGGTCAAAATCAAATTGTAAGGATTGTTGGTGTTGAAGGTACAAAACTTTATGTAAAAAAAGGAGATGGATAATGGAAATTGCTTCCTCTACAATTTTATTGGTATTAATTGTTTTTGTTGCGGTTTTTCTTTACAAGGGTATAAGAATCGTAAGACAAGCAGAAACGATGATTATAGAAAGGCTTGGAAAGTATCACGCAACGTTGAATTCCGGTATGAATATAATAATACCTATATTTGACAGGCCAAGAGCTATAGAGTGGAAATATACAATAGAGGGTCCGAACAAGACAACCATAACAAGAAAGATTATGACAACGAGGATTGATTTAAGGGAAACGGTTTATGATTTTCCTCGTCAAAATGTGATAACAAGGGACAATGTTGTGCTTGAAATAAATGCATTGCTCTATTTTCAGGTTACAGATGCCGTGAAGGCTGTATATGAAATAGCCAGTTTGCCCGATGCTATTGAAAAGCTTACTCAGACAACATTGAGAAACGTTATAGGAGAACTAGATTTAGACGAAACACTGTCTTCAAGGGATACTATTAATGCAAAATTAAGAGCTATACTGGATGAGGCTACGGATAAATGGGGCGTAAAGGTAAACAGGGTTGAACTTCAAGACATAAACCCACCTATGGAAATTAAGGAAGCAATGGAAAAGCAAATGAGAGCGGAAAGGGATAAACGTGCGGTAATATTGACGGCTGAGGGAGAGAAAAGAGCAAAGATACTTGAAGCTGAAGGAATTAAGGAATCGGAGATAAATAAGGCAGAGGGAGAAAAAAGGTCTAAGATACTTGTAGCTGAGGGTGAAGCCGAGGCTATAGAAAAGATAACGCGGGCTATATCACAAAGCGGAGGAGACCCAGTGGGATACCTGATAGCTATAAAATATATAGAAGCACTAAAGGATATGGTTGCTCAAGGCTCAAACAAGGTTATATATATGCCATATGAAGCAAGCGGTGTTTTGAGTTCTATAGGTGGCATAAAGGATATGCTGGATAAGATTCAGCACAAATAAGCAAAACTTCGCCAAAAATAGTTGTTTTAAAAGAAAAATTGCACCATACAGGCTATAGAAAGGCGATAGCCCAGATGGTGCAATACGTATAGGTAGGATAAAAATACGTTAAGATAACGTAATGTGAGCGTGTATATTGTATTTAAAAGTATCATTTTGTCAAGGATAAAGAATATTTCTTGACACTGTGTGTGTAATATTTTAAAATAATGATTATTAATAAAATTTATTATTGGAGGTTCATGTTGGAAGCAATAAAGAAGCTTTTAGAGCACACCCAGCTAAAGGTTACACCTCAAAGATTGGCTATATTAAAGGAAATATCAAAATATGGACATATCGATTTGGATAGTATTTACAAAAATTTATCAAAAGCATTTCCTTCTATGTCACTTGCAACTGTCTACAAAAACCTTCATATATTGAAGGAAGAAAAAGTAATAAAAGAACTCAATATAGATAATGCAAAAAACAAATACGAAATAGCTGCTCAGCCCAAACATCACCATTTTGTATGCAAGCAGTGCGGTCAAGTAACGGATATCTTTTTGGATATGAGTCAAATAGAAGAACAGGTAAGAAATAATGGATTTGATGTGGATCATTGTGAAGTGTATTGCTATGGCGTGTGCGATAAATGCAGGGAAAAGAAGAAAAATAGTAATTGATGTTGAATTAAGCTTGATGTCCTTCTATGCTTTTCTTTAAATAAAATGATGTGTAGGATGTGAATTTTTCCACTATATCCTTGGGCGTGCCGTATGCGACAACATACCCTCCTTTATCTCCGCTATCAGGTCCCAAATCTATGATATAATCTGCCGATTTTATAATATCAAGATTGTGTTCTATGACAACGACACTACTTCCATTTTCGACAAGTTTCCTGAGTACCGATATCAATTTTTTAATATCATCCATATGCAGGCCTATAGAGGGTTCATCCAGTAGATATAGTGTGTGTCCAACGGGAGGGCTGATTAAGTATTTGGCTATTTTGATTCTTTGTGCTTCACCGCCTGACAAGGTAACGGCATTCTGACCGAGTTGCAGATAGCCTAACCCCACGCTGCGTATAATTTTAAGTTTATGTTTAATATTGGGTATATTCTCAAAAAATTCATACGCTTGATTTACAGTCATCTCTAAGACATCATATATGTTTTTATCTTTGTATTTAACGTTCAATATGGACTCTTTGTATCTTTTTCCGTTGCACAAATCGCATTTTATATAAACATCAGGTAAAAATTGCATTCCTATCTTTATATATCCTTCGCCCTTGCATCTTTCGCATCTTCCGCCCTTTATGTTAAAGCTAAAATGTGAAGCGCTGAAACCTTGTATTTTGGCACTTTCGGTTTCTGCAAATAGCTCTCTTATATTGTTAAACACAGATGTGTAAGTTGCCGGATTACTTCTCGGTGTTCTTCCTATGGGCGATTGGTCTATGCTTATGATTTTGTCTACTTTTTCAAGATTCTCTATGTAGTCGCACATATCGCCTTTTTTTTCAGAAACTGCTACAGATTTTGCATATTTATAAAGACAGTCGAATATCAAACTGCTTTTACCGCTTCCGGAAACACCTGTTATACAAACAAACGATTTTAACGGTATGTCAACATCTATATTTTTCAAATTGTGCACTTTTGCATTTCTTATTTTTAGGAATTCGTTCGGTTTGATAAATTTTTCTGGCATGTCTATAGACAATTTACCGGAAAGATACCTTCCCGTTAACGAATTGGCGTTATTTTTTATCTCCTCGGGTGTGCCTGTTGCCGTAATTTCCCCGCCGTTTCTTCCTGCTTTTGGTCCCATATCAATTATATAGTCAGCCGAATTTATTATATTTTCATCATGCTCCACAACTACAACCGTATTGTCATTTTCCTTGAGCTTTTTTAATGTCTCTATTAACCTGTATGTATCCCTCGGATGAAGGCCTATGGATGGTTCGTCCAGAACATAAATAACACCGCTCAAGCCACTTCCAGCCTGAGTTGCCAATCTTATTCTCTGGCTTTCTCCACCTGATAGCGTAGTTGCGTTTCTATCAAGCGACAGATAGTCAAGGCCGACATCAAGTAGAAATTTCAATCGCATTTCAATCTCTTTGAGCACCCTGTTTGATATTTTCTTTTGGTGTTCATTTAAACTGCTTTCTACACCTATAAAATATTGATACAGATCCCTTATCTTCATTTTTGACGCTTCTATAATATTTTTGCCGTTTATCTTTACAGAAAGGCTCTCTTGATTCAAGCGATTGCCGTGGCATACAGGGCATTCCATGTTTTTCATTAATTCCATTATATCCTTTTTTACATTTATGCTATCCGTTTCTGCAAATTGCTGAGATATTAGGGATATTACACCTTCCCACCTTTTTCTTATTTTTTTAGAGGAGTTCAGTGAAAATTCTATTATTTCATCCCGTTTTCCGAATAATATTATATCCCTTTCTCTCTCCGATAACTCATTAAACGGAGTATATATGTCTATATCAAGTTGACGGCATGCATGTATAAGAAATGATTCATAGTAGCTATAACGCATTTTTCTCCATATTTTAATAACGCCTTCCCTAATAGAGAGACTTTCATCTGGTATTAGTTTATCCATATCTAATTGGTGTTTGACGCCAAGGCCATAACATTCCGGACATGCACCCAATGGTGAGTTGAAAGAAAAACTTTGAGGAGTAATAGGTTTATAGTTTATGCCACAATATGGACATGCGAAATGCTCTGAGAACACCTCAATTTCGGATGATTCCATATCTTTTACATATATAACGCCATTTCCTATCTTCAAAGCCAATTCTACCGAATCCGCTATTCTATCCCTCATTTCTTCTTTTACTTTAAGTCGATCTATAACAAGGTATATAGTGTGTTTTTTATTTTTATCTATTTCTATATCATCTTCGAGAAATTTCTCTTCACCGTCCACCAAAACCCTTACAAAACCATCATTTCTAAATTTATCGAACTCTGCTTTGAATGCCCCCTTTTTGTTAATTGCCAAAGCGGCAAGTATAAGGAGTTTTTTGCCTGTTTTTTTTGCAATGTTTTCTATTATTGTCTGCGGATACTGCTTTTCTATTTTTCTGCCGCATGAATAACAAAAAACCTCGCCTATGTGTGCAAAGAGTAGTCTCATATAATCATAGATCTCTGTGATAGTACCGACTGTTGATCTTGTATTTTTCAATATGCTTTTTTGGTCTATGCTGATGGCTGGCGATAAACCTGTGATGCTATCAACATCCGGCTTCTCTATCTTTTCCAGAAACTGCCTAACATAGGGACTGAGTGATTCAAGATATCTTCTTTGTCCCTCTGCATATAAAACATCAAAAGCCAATGTTGATTTGCCGCTGCCGGATGGTCCTGTTATAACGGTAATTGATGATTTTGGTATATCTACATCTATGTTTTTTAGATTATGAACCCTTGCATTTCTTATTTTTATGAATTTCATAAGGGATTGGAAGAATAATCCTTAACTATCATATCTCCGGATTTATAAAGATTTCTAAATGTGGCTATCTCCTTTTCAAACTGCAGATAGATACTGCCTTGAGGCCCGTTTCTCTGTTTCCCTATTATAATCTCAGCTTTGCCTTTATTATCTTTTTTGTTTTTATTGTACACCTCGTCTCGATAAATGAGTATTATGACATCGGCATCCTGTTCTATTGAACCGGACTCTCTCAAATCTGCAACCATAGGTCTTTTATTATCCCTTAATTCAACGCCCCTGTTAAGTTGTGAGAGGGCTACGATAGGTATGTTTAACTCTTTTGCCAGTATTTTAAGTGATCTTGATATTTCAGAGACCTCTTGAACCCTGTTTTGAAAACCCGATGAACGCCCATGCATGAGTTGAAGATAATCTATAATTAACATATCTATATTTCTTTCCATTTTCATCTTTCTTGCTTTTGTTCTTATATCAGCAGCAGTAACCAGAGATGCGTCGTCTATGTATATATTGACCTTTTTAAGCTTATCCAGAGCTACAATAACCCTGTTCCACTGTTCGTTGTTTAAAAATCCTGTTCTAAGATTATAAACACCTACACCGGATAGTGATGAAAGCATTCTTAGTATGATTTGCTGTGTTGTCATTTCAAGGCTAAATATACCTATACTTTTTGAATATTCAACTGCCGCATTAACCGCTGCATTGATGGCGAGGGCTGTTTTTCCCATACCCGGACGTCCTGCTATAATAATTAAATCGCCCTTTTGAAAGCCATTGGTCATTCTATCAAGGTCGTTAAATCCTGACGGAACACCGGTTAGAATATTCTGCCTCTTTCTTAGAGCCTCAAGAAATTTTACGGTTTCTTCTGCCATATCTTCTACGGCTGTGTACCTACTCGTCTTCTTGCTCGATATGTCAAATATTTTTTTCTCTGATATATTTATCACTTCTTCAAGATTTTCAGGTTCTTCGTAGCATAACTCTGCAATCTCAGATGATATGTTTATAAGGGTTCTCAATATGGATTTTTTATGTATAATTTCAGCATAGTATCTGGCATTTGCCGGAGCAGGCAGATAGTCTATTATATCCATTAGGTAAGAAATGCCTACTTTTTCCAGCAATTTCTTCTCATTTAGAGCGTTTTTCACCGTAATAAAGTCAAATGGTATATTGTTTGTGAACAGTTCTTTTAATGTTTCAAACAGAGATATATTTCTTTCATCGTAAAAATCTTTGGAATCGATTATTTCGGATACATCTATGAATTTGGAGTTATCCAAAAAGAGAGAGCACAAAAGTGCCCTCTCCGCTTCTATAGACTGAGGGTAGGATCTTAGGGTTTTATTGCTCATCAGAGGCTTTTACAACAACCTTGAGAGAAGCCTTGATATCTCTGTATATTGCTACTTCCGCCTCATGTTCGCCAACAGTTTTAATGCCTTTTTCAGGAAGTTTTATATCTTTTTTGTCTATATTGTCAGCTTTATCTTTAATCTTTTCAAATATGTCAGCTGCAGTTACAGATCCAAATAGCTTCCCCTTTTCTCCAGCTTTGGCTTCAAGTTCTACCCTGATTCCATCCAGGGATTCTTTAATTTTCTTTGCTCTTTCTATCTTTTTTTCAACTTTTCTTAATATATTTCTTCTTTTTTCTTCTGCAAGATTGATATTGTTTTTTGTTGCACTTAAGGCTTTTCCGTTTGGGATAAGATAATTCCTTCCATAGCCGTTTTTAACTTTTTTAATATCTCCTGCATAACCCAGATTGTCCACATCTTCGAGAAGTACAACTTTCATACTAATATTCCCCCTTATCCCTTTAATTTTATGCTGACCGTGAATGGCAGAAGAGCCATAAATCTTGCTTTTTTGATTGCCTTTGTAAGCATTCTTTGATGTTTTGCACATGTAGCCGTAGTTTTTCTGCCTACTATTTTGTATCTTTCCGTAACATATCTTGAAAGTAGATTTGTGTCCTTGTAATCTATTTCGTCAACCTTATTTGAACAAAAATAGCAGAACTTCTTCTTGGGATACCTGAAAAACCTTTTTTTCCTTTTATTGTTGTCATTTTTATTATACATATTTTAATTTACCTCCATATTTTAAAACGGTATATCCTCATCTTCTGCAGGACTTTCGGTGCCTGTATTTTCTGAAGTAGAACGAGTTGAACGGGAAAGAAACTGAAAACTATTCACTGCTACTTCGTGCTTTGACCTTCTATTTCCGT
>CAZFWO010000039.1:0-10439 GCA_964522785.1 uncultured Desulfurellales bacterium | reverse complement strand
AAAAAAATTGCATATTTTTATAGTTTTTTGCAAATGAGCTTTTTATATTCTTAAAACATTATCTTTAAGAATGGGTGAGGAAGAAGGACATTGCTCATTAAGCATACTAAGCACTTTTTGCGTAATGTCACCTGCCATAAAGAAAATAACAGCAGGTTTGTGAAATGGTCTCACTATCTTATTATTCTTTGAAGCTTATCATAGAGTAACATAATAGGATGTAAATTAGCAGCCTTTGTACCCGTAATGGTGTTGAGATCCGTAATATACTCCCTATAATCCTTTTCTTTGCTCTTTATCAGATCATTTATGTTACCATTAAACTCTTTAATCAGTTTTGTAGAGACAATTACGGAAGCCAACGTATAATTTCTAATCATAGAAAATTGAGCCAGCCTATCCCACTCATTAGATATATTAATACCGTTCGTATAGTCCAATATCTTTTTGATTCCAAAATACCTATTGGAAAGCTCTATAGCCTCAACAACATCCTTTAAATCCTTGTTGAGCAGCTTTGCTATATTGAATGCTGGTATAAAATCATGTAAAAAATATAGCTTTGCTACCTTTCTTGCAAACTTTTCTTCTATTGAACCCTTTAGTTCTTTTATTTTTGCCTCATAGTCTTCTTTAAATACCCCTTTCTCAACGCAAAAGGCAAAATAGTTCTTAAGCCACTCTTTCACTTCATTCTCTTTCTTCGTATCAAGTGATACCGACTTACCAAAAAGATACAACTGGCTTATTGTGAGCGTATTGATTGCATCAAACACATCAAGCGATATCCTGTAAACATCATTTTGTGGTATCTTGTTCTCATAACTAAACAACTCTTCCCTTAAAGAGAGAACATCAAGAACATCATACGCAAATACCATGGTTTTCATTATTGTGGGATAATCTTGCCCTGTAAGCATATTTATTTTTAATAGGCTTATGGCTCCGTTATTGTTAATGATTAAATTCACCATAAATGTAAAGGCTATTTCATTTCTTAATCTATGTTCTGGTATATATTGCAAATAATTTTTTCTGATCGTTGGTGGGAAATACATAGTAGCGTATTGCTCTATCGTGTCCTCACTAAATACGTCGCTTTTCAATAGTTCGTCGTATATAAACATCTTGTTTAGCGCAAGCATTACCGAAAGCTCAGGTCTTACATATCCTATATTTTTTGAGTTTCTCAAAGATAATTCCTTCCTCGTTGGAAAAGGATAATCCTCCTTGTGCAAAAGCCCTTTGTTTCGCAGAAATACGTTGAGCTCATAAAACAGATCAGATTCCTGTTTAGATCTGTACTCGTCCAAACTAACGGCAAAACTCTGCATATAGTTATGCGTAAGTACTCTTTGTGCAACTTCTTCCGTTAAATCCTCAAGCATCTTATTTCTTTCATTAAAATCTTTCAGAATACCCTGTTTTACAAGATGATTAAGCAATATCTTTAAATTTACCTCATGGTCAGACATATCAACACCTGCTGAGTTATCCAGTGCATCAGTATTTATTCTGCCTCCTCTTAGGGCGTACTCTGTTCTTGCTTTTTGGGTGAAACCCAGATTACCGCCCTCTCCCACAATCTTTGCTCTTAGCTGGATTGCATTTATTCTTACCGCATCATTCAGCCTATCCCCTACATCCTCATTTGTCTCGGTATGCGATTTTACATAGGTACCTATGCCTCCATTCCACAGAAGATCTACATCTGCTTGTAATATAAGTTTTATCAAATCCTCTCCTGAAAGTTCATCAGCATCTGTTTGCAAAAATTCTTTTGCCTCTTTTGTAAGCTTGATAGCTTTTGAGTTCCTATCCGCTATAAATCCACCTTTTGATAATATGTCTCTATTATAATGCTTCCACGTTAATGCGTTGTCAAATAGCCTTTTTCTCTCTTTATACGAGGCTTTAGGATCGGGGTTTGGATCTATAAAAATTTCTATGTGATTAAATGCAGCTTTTAAAAGCATAGTATCGGTATACAGCATACCGTTACCAAAAACATCGCCGCTCATATCGCCTATTCCGACCGCTGTAAAAGTATGTTCATGAACATTTCTTCCAACTTCCCTAAAATGCCTTTCAACGCACTGCCACGCTCCTTTTGCCGTAATACCTATTGCTTTGTGGTCATAACCGTGTTTACCGCCTGATGCAAATGCATCCTTCAGCCAAAAACCATACTCCTTTTCGCTTATTTCATTTGCGATATCTGAAAATGAAGCTGTCCCTTTATCCGCAGCAACAACGAGATAGGGATCAAAACCGTCATAGTGAACAACATCCTTAGGAAACATCTCATTATTTTTATCATCAAAGTTGTCAGTTATATCAAGTATTCCCCTTATCAGTGTTCTATATGACTTTTTAGCCCACTCGATAGCCTCATCTCTATTTTTTGAAACGACCTTGACAATAAATCCGCCCTTTGAACCGACGGGGACTATGACCGCATTTTTAACCATCTGAGTTTTCATCAAACCCAATATTTCAAGCCTAAAATCATCCTTTCTGTCGCTCCATCTTATGCCTCCCCTTGCTACCCTTCCGCCTCTTAGGTGACATCCTTCCATAAATGCCGAATGTACATAAATTTCAAACATAGGCCTGGGAGACGGCATTGTCAGTATCTTTGACGAATCTATTTTAAACGATATGTAATGATACTTTTTCTTCTTAAAGAAATTTGTTCTTAGCATACTTTCCATTATATTTAGAAGTGAATGCATTATTCTATATTCATGTATATCGTTTATAGTTTCCAAAGAGGCCTTAATTTTTTCATGCAACTCATTAATCTTTGAATCTTCAGCCGAATTGAGAGAAAATTTAGTTTTAAAATAATCTATCAACATTGCAGATATATCATGGTACTTATTTAAAACCGAAATCAACGAAGCTTTTTTAATTTGAAAGTTTACCTGCATAAGGTAATTCCCGACAGCCTTTAGAAAATCTATATACTTCCAATGTAGTATAGATGACGTTGTAAGCCTATTTAGTCTATCATCCTCTATAAAGCCCTCCCATACCGCCTCAAAGTTCTCTTTCACTGTACTAAACAAAAGAGCTTTATTACTCAGGTTCAACTTTGCAGTATCTATGGAAAAACGTTGTATATACACATCTTTTTTGCCTATCTTTATATTCGTAAAGTCTTCATATAGAACATTCAAACCCATATTATTGAGCTTTGGAAGTATCTCATACAAAGGTGACTTACCCGAAGAGTATATATTAAAGAAGATATTGTCCTGCTGCGTATATATAGCCACCTGCTGTTTACCCTTTTTTTCAAGAACCTCAAGATAATTTAAGTCAAATATAGCCTCTTGGGGAGACGTTTTGGACATATATTCATCATCAAAGCTTTTTAAGTATTTATTAACAAGATATATAGCATCCTGATGCCCCACTTTCTCTATCAGCATATTTTTAAAATTATCTTTCCAGCTTGATACTATATCTATAAAATCTGACTCTATTTTCTTTATATCGACCTCTGGCTTTCTATCCTTGCTAAATATTAAATAGTAATGAATTCTGATAATTCTTGAACTTTGAGTAATAACCTTATATTCTATATCAGTTGTATTTAGGTTCTTCTTTAAATACTCCGTAAAGGTTTCCAAATTCCTCTGCGAATAAAATTTAACGGGCAAGACAGCCATAATATATAAGCCGTGAATAAGACTCATATGCCTTGTCAGAACTTTGACCCGCTCAGCCGTTTCACATGTCAAAAGTTCTTCCAACAAAATCTTTAAATCCTCTATTTTAGAGATAAATAAATCGTCTTTGGGCAATGTATTAAATATATCTATCATATGTTTATACTCAAAAGAATCTTCCACCACATTTTCTTCAAACAATATTCTATCTAATTTGGATTTTAAAAACGGAATATTGGACGCTTGTTCTTTCAATGCCTTAGGTGTAAAAAGACCTACTATTATAGTCCTTTTTATAGGCTTAGAGTTTTCATCAAGTTCGGATATGGCAATATAATCCATCCTGCGTGTATCGTATACGTTGCTCTTTGAATTTGTCTTATCTATTACCATAACATTGCCTTTTTTTACTGTCTCCTGAGCAACTTCAGGCAACTCTGTTATTGATGTTTTTTTGATAAAATGTGATTTTTCCGTTTTTCTCAATATACCGAGACAACTATCCTTGTCCATTTGAATATATATATCGTTGTTTTCATAAAACAAATTATAGCTTCTTGAACCCAAAAATATAAAATTATCATCCAAAAGCCACATAAGAAATTCTTTTATATCCTCTGTCTCTTTTTCTGTGATTCTATTAAGATATTTAGGATCATTCAATTTTCTCGCCATATGTTTTGTTCTTCTTTCCATCTCTTTAAAGTCTTCAACGGCGAGATTACTCTCTTCTATTGCAACCCTTATATCATGTTCTAACCTCTTTTTTTGTTCACTACTGATAGAATCAATTAAAAAATACAGATAAAGTTCTTTCTTGCCCAATTCCTGCTGAGGCTTTATATCTACTAATTGACCCTTATTATCTCTTTCTGTTGTTAAGATCTTTTGAATACTGAATTCTATAAAGAAATCATTCAAACTGTTTATTATGGAGGTTATACTATCAACTACAAATGGGTTATTGCTCGTTAAAATTTTTATTTGTGTATATTTTTTACTATCAATAACAGCATCTGAAAGCTCTATTTTTATCTTATCGCTAAACTGTTTTATAAAATCCATATTTTCCAGCATAAGATCTTTTAATTGTTCTGCAGGAAACTTTTCTACAAAGCTCTCTATCTTTGAATAGCTCAAAGAATAGTTGATAAAAGCATAAGCCATATCTTCGCTAATTTTACCCTTTTCTACTGTATACTTTTTTATGTTATCTAAAATATCAATATAATTATCATGACTAAACTCTATATGTTTTTTACTACGCATTAAAACCAAACCCCCTCAAAATTTACTTAACTCAGTGTAACTTTTTTATACTAAAAGTCAATTTTTAAGTACCACATGGAGTTGTATCGCCGTTCAGTTTATCAATGGCATGCGGCAATACATCAACTATATACTCAAGATTTTCTCTCACGGCTTTCGGAGAACCGGGGAGGTTTATTATAAGTTTTTTATTTCTCACTCCTGCCACCATTCTTGATAGCATAGCCCGTTTTGTATATTTAAGAGAGTTAAGCAGCATTGCCTGAGGTATAAATGGTATCTCATATTCAAGCACCTCTTTTGTTGCCTGAGGCGTTACATCCCTTTCATAAAGACCGGTGCCACCGCTTGTCAGTATAGCTTCTATATTGCTGTTATCTGAAAATTGCACAAGTGTATCTTTTATAAGCTCAAATTCATCGGGTATTACTTTATACTCAATTAATTTGGCATTTATGTTTTTTAGAATCTCCTCAACAATCGGTTTTATCTTATCTTCTTTTGGGTTTTTAGAGCGAGAGTCACTCAAAACCAGAAGAGCGAAATTATATCCTGACACTGACACCCTCTTTCTTTAGATATTCTTTGGCTTCTTTTATCGTATACTCACCAAAATGAAAGATGGAAGCAGCCAAAGCCGCAGTCGCACCGATATCAAATGCCTCTTTCATATGCTTGGGACTGCCTGCTCCGCCTGAGGCTATAACTGGTATATCGACAGTATCAACAATGGTCTGTGTAAGTTCTATATCATATCCATCCTTTGTGCCGTCTGTATCCATACTCGTTAGAAGTATCTCGCCTGCACCTCTTTGCTGCGCCTCTTTTGCCCATTTTACGGCATTTTTTCCGGTTGGAGTTCTGCCTCCATTTATAAAAACCTCAAAACCTATATCTGTTCTCCTTGCATCTATGGCAATAACTACACACTGACTACCAAATATTCTTGATGATTCATTAATTAAAGAAGGATTCTTAACAGCAGCAGAATTTATTGATGTTTTGTCTGCACCGGCTTTTAAAAGGGCTCTTATATCTTCTATGCTGTTTATACCGCCTCCTACAGTTAATGGCATAAACACCTTTGATGCCGTTTTTTCAACCACATCTATAATTGTTTTTCTCTTTTCATAACTTGCCGTTATATCCAAAAAAACAAGCTCATCGGCTTCTTGTTCATCATAAATTACAGCCTGCTCTACAGGATCTCCCGCATCTACAAGATTTACGAAATTTATACCTTTAACAACCCGCCCATCCTTGACATCAAGGCAAGGTATTACTCTTTTTGCCAACACAATACAAACCCCTTTTATGTTTTATTATATACATAAAAAAAATTATAGTGCTTTTTTATATGACAATCAAGGTAAAAAGAGCAATACAAAGAGACCACTGCACAATGTATAGTTTCTTATCAAGCTCTTGAAACAAATAGACCTAAGCGCCTATTTTCTTGGATAAAGTTTTTAAGAAAGTAAAAGCTTTTTACAAAAATAGGTGCTGTGTTGTCGTTAAAAAATTCATTCTGAGTTGAGAGAATTTGATAAGAAATTGTATAGCATTATTTCATCACTTCTGCAGTAGTCTCCTAATACTTAAATTAAGCTTTATTTAAAAGACAGTTTTTTGCGAAAATAGATGCTGGGTTGATAACCTAATACCTAATACCTAATACCCAGAACCCCGCACCCAAAATCCAAAATCCCCGTACATAGTGCAGTGGTCTCATAATACTGTTTTAATAAGTATACAGTTACCTTTACAAAGATTAAATTTTATAATAGAATTTGACTATGAAAAATTTACCAAGATATAAGAAGTGTTTTATATGCGGCAAAGAAAATCCTATAGGTTTAAAGATAACATTTCAAACAGATGGACAGCGCGTATATGCAACATTCAAGCCTGATGAAAAATATATAGGATACAAGGATAGAATTCATGGAGGCATTGCAGCTTCCGTCCTGGATGAAATTATGGGTTGGTCATGCAGTGTAAAAACAAAGAAACTATACTACACCGTTGAGTTAACAGTTAAGTATAAAAATCCTATACCGCCAAATACAAAGCTATTTGCTGAGGCTAAGATGGTTGAAGAGAAGCACTCGCTGTCATATGCAGAAGCCACACTGAAGGATATAAACGGCAAGCAATTTGCCTTAGCTAAGGGAAAATATTTTCCCTTGAGTGATAAAGACGAGGAAGAAACATTTAAGCTTTTGCACCACGAGCCGGAAGATTCAGAGCCTGTCACAAAAGATGATATCTAAGTGTGATATTCTGCGTTTATCTTTATATAATCATAGCTGATATCACTAAACCACATATTGTAGCTTGAAGTAGCAATTCCCAAATCTATTAGTATTTTAATCTCTTTATTTTTCATATACTTATTCAAAAGTTCTTTGTCTATCTCGGACTTGATTCCATTTTCAAACACAGGGTAATCACCTATATATACCTTGAGCTTATCCGGATAAATATTGGCATTTGCATAACCTATCGCATCCACAATCCTTCCCCAGTTGGGGTCTTGTCCAAAAATAGCTGTTTTAACAAGCAGGGAATTTGAAACACTCCTTGCTACACTATCTGCATCGTCGCAAGATTCAGCACCAACAACAATAACTTCAGCTAATTTTGTGGCTCCCTCTCCGTCTGCAACAATCATCTTAGCCAATTTTGTACAAAGAGTTGTTAAATTATCCTCAAAGCAACGATACATTTCATTATCATCCCTGATTTCCTCATTTCCAGCGTCCTTTGTACTCATAATAAATACAGTGTCATTTGTCGATGTATCACCGTCAACGCTGATTCTGTTAAAGGAATGATCCACCGCATACTTCAAGGCTCTATCAAGCATATCCTGCGAAATATTAATATCAGTGACAATGAACGATAACATTGTGCCCATATTCGGATGTATCATACCTGCACCCTTTGCCACACCACCAATCTTAAACGTATTATCAGAGAAAAAACATTCCAGGGCATACTCTTTTTTATACGTATCCGTTGTCATTATGGCTTCTGCAAAATCACTGCTATTTTTACCAAGAAACGTAATAAGTTCATCCATCGAGTCGTTTATATTTTTATAGGGCAGATTCTCTCCTATAATGCCCGTTGAAGCAACAAATATTTGATTCTTGTTGATATTTAATTTCTTAGCGAGACGGTTGGTTATAGATTCTATGGCTTCAAAGCCATTCGAATTGCAGGCATTTGCATTACCACTATTTACAATCACTGCCCTTATATCTCTATTGTTGTTCATTAATTCCATATCATACAAAACGCTCGCAGCCTTAATTTTATTTTTTGTAAATACAGCAGCAGAAACGGTATCCTTTTCAGAATAGAGCAATCCCACATCTTTACTTTTTTTTGTAAGATGCGCACTTGCTGCAGATATTTTTATACTTTTAACTATATTCAAAGACTCTTTTGATTCTTTTGTTGTCATGGGTAGTACGGGTAGGGCATAAGTCCCTCTGTTTCAGCAAGATTAAACATAATATTCATATTCTGGACAGCCTGCCCGCTTGCTCCTTTTATTAAATTATCTATAACGCTCACAATAACAAGCCTACTATTCCTATCGTCGATTTCAAAACCTATATCACAAAAATTACTGCCCTTAACATCATTTATGGACGGTAAATCCTCTTTTATTCTTACAAAAAAACTACTTTTATAAAATTCTCTGTATATTTCAAGGATATCCGATTTTTTAAGCTGTTTTCTCAAATTTACGTATATTGTTGACAAAATTCCCCTTTGGAGCGGCAATAGATGGGGTGAAAATGTCAATTTAATATCCTTGTGTGAAAATGCCGATAAAAACTCCTCTATCTCAGGCGTGTGCCTGTGGTGCGCCACGGAATAAGCCTTAAAATTTTCATTTACCTCGCAGAACTGCAAGCCTTCTTTCACACCTCTGCCAGCTCCGCTTACACCCGATTTTGAATCGGCTATTATATTGTTTATATCCACAAAATTCAGAACTGGAGACAAAGGCATAATAATACTTGTTGCATAACATCCGGGATTGGCTATCAATCGGGCATGTTTTATAGCATCTCTGTTTATTTCACACAAACCGTATACAGCATCTTTTATCAATTCTTTTGCTGTGTGCTCTTTTTTATACCACTTTTTATAGATGTCGGCACTGGATAGCCTAAAATCCGCACTCAAATCTATGATTCTGACTTTTCCATAAATTTCTTTTGCAATATCCATGGAAACAGTATGGGGCAGGGATAAAAAAACAACATCGAGCTGCTTCATCCTGTCTATATCGATCTTTTCTATTCTATTTTTTAAGATATTATTAAATTGGGGATAGATATCGCATATATCTTTACCTGTCTGACTTCTTGATGCTATATAATCTAAAGAAACATCCTTATGCAACGATAAAATTTTTAAAAGTTCTAAACCGGCAAAACCGGTTACACCTACAATACCTGCTTTAATCATAGCAAAAAAACCCGCAAAAAATTACAGGCTGAATAACTATTTTATCTCTTGGACCACTGGAAGGATTTTCTTGCCTTCTTTCTGCCATATTTCTTTCTCTCTTTTACTCTGGAATCTCTACTCAATAAACCCAATGGCTTGAGTGTACCTCTCAGGTTGGAGTCATATTGAGACAATGCTTTTGATATACCGTGCCTCAAGGCTTCTGACTGAGCCATAATACCACTGCCCTTTACAGTTGCATATACATCCACTTTGCCAAGCAACTCAGCAACGTTAAGAGGATATTGAACCTTCAATTTAGCATCGTTCAATCCGCCGAAATACTCATCGAGCGTTTTTTTGTTGACAACTATAGAACCGTTACCGTTAGAAATCCATACCCTTGCTACAGCAGTTTTTCTTTTCCCTGTTGCATAAAACCTATTATCCATTTAACACCCCTTAAACATCTATTTTGACAGGATTTTGAGCCTTATGAGGATGGTCCTCACCGGCATAAACCTTTAATTTAGTTATTAATCTATTTGCCAATCTGTTCTTAGGCAACATTCCTTTCACAGCATAGGTTATCAGCCTTTCAGGATACCTTTCAAGCATTCTTCCTGCACTGATAGATTTTATGCCGCCTATATATCCGCTATGTTTATAATATATCTTTTGTTTCAATTTATTCCCTGTCAATCGAACATCTTTGGCATTCACAACAACAACGAAAGCACCATTGTCTACATTGGGAGCAAATGTAGGTTTATTTTTCCCCCTTAACAACATTGCTATCTTAGCAGCCATTCTGCCCAATGTCCTGCCTTTAGCATCTATCAAATACCACTGCCTGCCCTCAGGCTCAACTTTACCCATAAAAGTTTTCATTTTTGCCAGACCTCTCTTTTAAATTCCAAATCCAATCCAAAGCAATGAGATTTATACCTAAGTTTTCTACTGTTGTCAAGAAAATATCATTCCTGCCAATTTATTTCGTTATTTTAAAAAGCAAAACCA
>CAZFWO010000038.1:0-10633 GCA_964522785.1 uncultured Desulfurellales bacterium | reverse complement strand
CATATTTCTTATCAAGTTCTCGAAGCGAATATGACCTAAGCACCCAAAGCCCAAAACCCAAAACCCAGAACCTTACACACACACTCACACATACACATACCTTGAGTTGAGAGAATCTTGATAAGAAATTGTAAGAGTATTATTTTATTGCTATGCAGTGGTCCCTTTAATATTTAACGTTTAAGATTCAACAGTTCTTGTATCATCTGATCTGATGTTGTTATGCTTCTTGAGTTTGCCTGAAATCCACGCTCGTATATTATCATATTTGTGAACTCGGTTGCCAAATCAACATTACTCATCTCAAGATGGCTTGGTGCAAAACTGCCTCTGCCGCCGGTTCCTGCAGTTCCTACCAAGGCTGCTCCGGAGTTTGCCGTCTCAGAATACATTGAACTTCCTTCTTTCATGAGTCCCTGATTATTTGCAAATTTAGCCATAGATATTTGACCTAATGCATAGCTCTTTCCATTTGAAAATATACCTTCTATAACACCGTCTTGATTGACCAGTAATCTTTGAAGACTACCACCTGGATATCCGTCCTGTGTCTGTGATGTTGTTTGTGACGGAAGAGAGAACTGCGTTAATCCATCAAATGAGCCTATTGAGCCAAAATCAAGATTGATTACCTGCGAAGCTGTGCCGTTTTTCCAATCCACTGTAATTGCAAGAGGGCTTGTTAGGTATACTAATTCTCCTGTTTCGTCAAATTGAACCTTGCCGGAATCATTTGATATTTGACCTGGTTCTGGAACACTGGCTGTCCATGTCCATGTAGAATGTTTGGTAGTAGGATCATATGATGTTTTTCTGAAATCAAATGTTACAGTATGCTTGTTGCCGAGTGAATCATAAACATCTATGGATGTATCATGAACCGCCGCCATAAATGGCTGTGATGTTACGCTTGAGCCGCTGTTTACCAAGCCCGAAAGTGTTCCCATAATTGTTGCAAACTTGATATTGTTTGAGTATACAGCACCTACTTGGTGGTTTTTGGAGTCGTTATTGTTGATAACTATTTCACCCGATGATGGGTCTATTGTAGCAGTAGAACTGTCACCCCAAACCGCTTGAACATCGCTTTCTATCTCCTGCCTTAAATCTTCTATTGTATGAAAGTCATTTTTACTCTCCCCTGAATCAGAAATAGCATATCTATAAGCACAATAATTTGCTCCGCCGTCATAGCTTAAAGCAACAACATCCCCGGCATCTTTTAAAAAAGGTGTAGAGGTTCTGCTCTTTCCTGCACCTATACTCGCACTTCTTCCATCTCCGTCTTGGAGGTTTATTAATGCATGTTTAAAATAGCTGTTTAAATCTCCAGTAGTAGTTATATTTCCAATCGTTATTGCACTAGCTCCGGAATTTGTAAACCTTACTTCACCTAAACTGTTTAAGAAACTACATTTTAGTCCAGTTCCATTTGCCGCTGAATTCAGTTTGCTTGTAAATTGTTTCATAGTTGAAAAACTGCTTATAGACAAAATGTGAGTAGCACCAGAACTTGTAGTAACATCAACTGTAAATTTAGCTCCACTCGTAAGCTGTATATTATTACCGTCTATATCGTGTATACCTGAAAAATTACCTGTGGCGGTGTCATAATCTGTTATTTTATCGGTGTCTTGAGCAAACGTTGCTATCGTTTTTCCGAGATTTATGGAATTTCCGTTAACATCGAACAAGACTGCCATATCGTCAGGATTTACGGTGTTATTATTTTCATCTGTTGTTCCTTGAGCATAAGCCATCTCTTCTATTGTATCGCCGCCGTTTAGGTTTGCCTTAATGGAGATATTCTTTGTTATGCCTGCAGGTACGGTTTTGTTCTGAGGGATGACTAAATTTTGTATACTGGATGCTGTATTTATTTTATGTGTTGTATCATCTGCAAGCCAGCCTTGAACTACATATCCTTCCGGATTGACAAAATTTCCGCTTGCATCAAATGCAAAATCACCGGCTCTTGTGTATCTATATGTTTTTCCGCCGTCGCCGCTGACTACAAAGAATCCATCACCCTGTATAGCCAAATCCGTAATCTTGTCTGTTGCCTGAAGTGAACCTTGAGAAAATATATTATCCACAACTGCGACGCTGTCTCCCAAGCCGACCTGATGGGGATTTATGCCTCCGAGATTGCCTTCAGGTCCCGTAGCACCCGTAAGTGTCTGACTTAAAACATCTACAAAATTTGTTCTTCCTTTTTTAAAGCCTATTGTGTTGACATTGGCAACATTGTTGCCAACGACATCCATTCCTTCTTGTTGTGATTTTAATCCCGAAACCCCGCTCCACATAGATCTCAGCATTGTATTTTACCTCCTATTATCTTTTTAGTTGGATTGCTGTTTGTATTATTTCATCCGCTGTTGTCACACCCTTTGAGTTAGCCTGAAAAGCCCTTTGATACACAATTAAATCCGTAAATTCATTCGATAGATTAACATTGCTCGCCTCAAGATGAGAGGCAATTATGCTGCCCCTTCCGCCCTGATTTGCCACGCCTATATATCCGTTAGATGCAAGTGTGCTTTGTGTGTCTACATTTGGGGTTATTCTAAACATAGTTTTGCCTATTCTTTCTAAACCTTGAGGATTAGCAAATTTCGATACTGCCAATTTTGCTATATTGTATGATTTACCGTTTGTATAGGATGCTGTGATATTTCCTTGATAATCTATATTAACCTTATCAAAATTCCCGCTTGGTGAACCATCCTGTGATTGAAAGCTTGTGTCTGAATTAAGGGCAAACTGTGTCAATCCTGAATATTGATTACCTTCGTATGCTCCACTGTCTGTGTTCCATAGATTTATTTCCAATTGAGTAGGGGCATATCCGTTATTTAACGATATATTTACAGTGGGTGATACGGTTGCAGTTGAAAGGCCGCCGTTTCCGTCAAATGTTATTGCTCCCGTATTGTTTGTTAGGGTTCCTTCTTGATTCGGCAGGCTTACCTCATATTCCCATTGATTTACGGCTGTTTTTTTGAATGTGGTATCTATGTTGTGTTTTTGTCCGCTTGAGTCATAAAAAAATGAGTGCACCGTATGCGTAGCAACATTCATTTGTTGAGTTTCCGCCGACTCAGATGGTTTTATAACCTGATTTAAGTTTGAGATTATTGTTGTTAATTTTTGATTTTCTTTCGGTGTCGCAAAAGAGCTATCTTCGTATGTTGGCCTGACTTTAATTGTAAGATTATTTGCAGGATCGTTATTTGTTATTTTTATTGACCCATTATCTAAAGATGCTGAGGCAGTAGTTGGCAAATCGTTATTTATATCATCTAAGAGGTTTTGAAGTGTTGTAAAAGATTCGGCTGTTGACGATACGCTGCCATCTGAATCATATTCATAGGTATGCCAGCTGTTGCCATTATCGTAACTGATTTGAAAATTATCTCCATCTTGTGCGTTAAGTGTTTTTCCATTTGAATCAAACAGTATATTAAAATTTTTCGATATATCGGCCGGGGAATATTCTTTAAGTGTATCTCCGGCATTCAGATTAGCTTTAAATCTTATATATGTTGATGAAACAGCCGGTACATTTTCGTAATTTGTGATATTTATGGGTTTTAATGGTACTGTAGGCATGTTAGTTGCAGGGTCGCTCGGAAGATAAAATCCCTCTCCTGAAGTTGCCGGCTGTGCCATCCAGCCCATAACCTTGTATCCATCGGGTGTTACAAAATTTTTATCTGCATCAAATGAGAAATTTCCTGCTCGCGTAAAGTAATAGCTATTTGTCGAATCAGGGTTGAGAAGCGTGAAAAACCCATTTCCCTCCAATGCAACATCTGTTGCTTTTTCTGTTGATAGTAGTTCACCCTGTGTTAATAACGTATCTGTTGAATTCAGTTTTGCTCCTAATCCTATCTGCATCGGGTCGGTTTTAGATGTTCCCGAATTTATGGTTTGTGATAGTATTGATGAAAATGTTGTCCGCGTGCCCTTGTATCCTACAGTGTTTATATTTGCTATATTGTTGGATATGCTATCTATGCCTGTCTGTTGTGTAATCATGGCGTTGCCTGATGTATAGAGTGCTCTTATCATCTTTTACAATCCTCCGTCAAATACGCTTTTTACATCATTCAGTTTTACATTATTGTTTAGGTTTGTAGAGAGCACAACACCCGATGAATCAAATCTAACTGCCACAACCTTTCCGGCATTTTTCTCTATGGGTATGGTTTGACCGTTTGCATCCACGGCAGAAAAGATTACAGAATAGGTACCGTCTGCAACATAGTTGCCTTTACTGTCTTTGCCGTCCCACTGAAAGGTATGATTACCTTTTGACATATTTCCCAAATCTATATCTGTTATGTTTTCGCCCTTGCTGTTTAGTATTGAAACTTTAACAGCTGCATCCGTAGGCAGACTGAATGATAGGGTGTCTATATTTGATTTGCTAACATTTATATTCTCAGAACCTGTGGTTATGTATTTGCCAAGATAGGATGCAGCATAACTTCTGTCATTTTTACCGAGATTTCCCGAGACACCCTCAATCGACTTGTTCATATTTGTCAGTTGTTCCAATTGAGAGAACATGGTATTTTCTTGTATAAATTGATCATTATCCAATGGATTTAAAGGGTCTTGATTTTTGAGTTGAGCTACTAACAGTTTTAAAAAGTCATCTTTATTCAGAATGCTTTTTGGATTTTCTATAGCATCCTTTTTAGTGTTTCCTTCAAGTGCATTTGCCTGGCTTGCAATGCTTGCTACATCCATAATTGTTTCCTCCTAAACCATTATATCGAGTGCTTTTGTCTGTTTTTTACCAAAAATAATCTGTTTGTTGTCAAATATGTTGCCGTTTTTGTTTATGTTTCTATCTGGTATATAGAATCTACCAGTTTGATTATGCTGAGGATTTCCGCTTTGATTTTGGAAATTCCCCAGGCTTTGATTTTGAGAATTTCCGAAACTTCTATGTTCACTAAAGTTGTTTTGAATGTCTATGTTGTCTATCTTTATACCTTGAGATATAAGATAGTTTTTTAATTTATCCGCATGAGCACTTATTGTTTTAAATACATCCTTATCTTGTGTATCTATCAGGGCTGATATATTTTTGTCTTTATCCATTTTTACCTTCAACATTATTGCTCCTAACTTGGGAGGGTTAAGCTTGATGGTTATGGTATTATTGAATGGCGGTTTGAGATTTTTTATTTTGTTTATATTCTCTATAATTTTATCAAGTGGATATATTTTGTCTATTTTATCTATCTTGCCACTAAGCATGCTACTATTACCAAGTGCTGCTGTGATCTGATAGCTGCTGTTTTTATCATCTTTTTTGTTTTCACTTCCGCTTATCTTTTCTATTGTATTTAACGCACTGTCCATTTTGGCTATTATTGTTTCTGCTGCAGATTTTTGAGAAGCTATGTTTATGCCGCTTGTGTTGTGTATCTGCACAATTTTAAAATTCACACCAGCCCTGTTTTGTTTGAAAATCCTTTTATCGCTAAGCTCTGAATGAGTTATATTTTTTATAGTTGTCTTTGTTCTATCTTTATTTTTAATTTCTTTGACAGTCTGGATTTTATCCGCTATTTTTACATTTGCCACATCAACGATTTTTTCGGTTTGAATATTGCCAAAATTGTTTTTTGTTTTGTTGTGCAGAGCCGATGGATAATCTATTATATTGCCTTTTATATGAGTGTTTTGTTGTGTTGTTTTACTGCCTTTACTATCTGTTACATTGATTGTTTTTCTATTTATGCTTTTAATATTTAAGTTTCTATCCTCAATTCGTTTTGAGACTATATCTTGTTCGCTGCCTGTTTTATATAAGTTGTCTTGATGGGTATTTACACTGTTATTTTCTGTTTTTTCTGCTTTTGAGACTGTATTTTTACTGCTGCTATTTTTTGATGTTATATTATTTGTGTTTTTCGCCAGTTGTGTTGTGTTGTGTTTATCTACCATTGTTTTCAGCGTTTCGCTTTTTTCTGTTTTGAAATTTCTTTCTTTTGCAACCATCTGTTTTGTTTCAGATGTATTCTTGCTGTCAACCCTGTTTTGTTTTAATTCTTCTACTTTTATGTTTTTGCTATTGTTTTTTATTGTTGCATTGTTTTTTATCTCTTCTGATTGTATTTTTGTATTAATATGCCTGTTGTCAGATGTTTCTTTTACTGTATTTGTGTTGTGCAGCTCTGTTTTTCTTGTTTTGTTGCTTTTGTATTTGATGTGTTTGTCCTTTATATCGGTTTTATCCCTGGATTTATCAGCAGTTATCTTGATATCTATTCTGCCCTTGTGTTTTTCCAATGCATTTAGATTTTTTAATGGCGCGAGTTTTTCTTTTGTGCTTTTACCACTGACGCTTTGCGTGTCTCTTTTATCCTTTGCAATTGTTTTGATCTTGCTGTCTTTGCGGTTTTCTGTCTGTATTGATATGCTTTGAATAAAATTACATGTATTTTTTGTATCTGTTGTAATCGATATTTTTTTGTTGCTATGTTCTTTTTTGCTTATAGCTGTAACCCTGGATGCTTGTTTATCCTTGTTCGGTGCGGCTTTTGCATCTTTAACTTTTATGGACAATTCCTTAAGAAGCGCCTTTTTAAATAATCCCCCCTTTTTTTTGCTTTTTTTGCTTGATAAGTTTGTCTTTGGGAGTATATTTTTAGTCGGTAGTGTCTTTATCACATTTTCACCTCGCTATTTAGCTGTTTTTAAAATAGCAAAAAATGTTCCTTAATGTGGGGGGTAGAAATGAAACTTTCAAGTTCGGCTCAAATGAAACATATGGACAAAGAAGCGATAGAAACGGGTATTCCTGATATTATTTTGATGGAGAACGCATCGGTTAAATCATTCTTTCACATTAAAAACCGATATGAAAATATAGAAGCAGCCCTTGCTGTTGTTTTTGTCGGTGTAGGAAATAACGGGGGTGATGCACTTGCTGTTGCGCGTCATTTATACAACAACGGTGCAAACGTGTTTATATACATGCTCGCAAGTCAGGAAAAACTGAATGCATCGCCAAAAATAAACTTTGAGATAATAAAAAATATGGGTATTCAATATAAGTTTGTAGAAAACATAGATGATTTTAACGAAGAATTGATAAGAGAGTGCGATATCATTATTGACGGTATATTTGGAATAGGGCTGTCGCGCGAGGTTGGAGGTTTATTTAAAAAAGCCATAGAACTCATAAACGAATCGGACGCCTTTGTTGTCAGCGTAGACATACCCTCAGGCATAAGAGCTGATACGGGAGAGGTAATGGGCATTGCCGTTGAATCGGACTTAACGCCGACCTTTGCACTTGCCAAGCCTGGACATTTTCTATATCCGGGGAGAATACATGCGGGAGAGGTTGAAGTTGTAGATATAACCACACCAAAATATATTATAGATAGGTTTGAAGCAGATTTTTATTCAATCGATAAAAACGATGTAATTATAAATTTCAGAAAAAGAGATTCACATAAAGGAAATTATGGACACCTTGCTGTTGTCGGAGGATCTAAGGGAAAATCGGGAGCCGTTATTATGGCGTCAAAGGCTGCAGTAAGAACTGGAGCAGGGCTGGTGAGCGCTGTAATTCCGGAGAGCATTAATACGGCTTTTGAATCAAATGTATTAGAAGCAATGAGTTATCCGGTAAATGATAATGACGGCATGTTCAGCGAGGACTCAATATATGGCATTTTTGAATTTATAGAAGACAAAAGTGCCGTAGCTTTTGGTATGGGGCTTGGTGTAAGTGATACTACAAAAAAGCTTACAAAAACAATTTTAAAGATAGATAAACCTATTTTAATAGATGCAGACGGTATAAATTGTTTGCCTGAAAATATTGGATTGCTTAAGGCAAGAAAATACCCCACGATTTTAACGCCGCATCCCAAGGAATTTTCAAGAATTACAAATCTATCGGTAAAGGATATAATGGATAGCAGGCTTGAAATTACAAGGGAATTTGCTCAGGAGTATAACGTTATTTTGGTTTTAAAAACAGCGGATACTACAATAACAACACCCGATGGCAGAATATATATAAATACATCTGGAAATCAAGGCCTTGCAACGGGGGGAAGCGGAGATGTTTTGAGTGGCATGATAGGTTCTTTTCTCTCACAAGGCTACAATGCAACTCAGGCAGCAATAAACGGCGTCTTTCTGCATGGGCTTGCTGCCGATATCGCTGTAGATGACGGATTGAGTTATGAGAGCCTATTACCATCTGATATCATAAACTACATAAACGAAGCAATTGTAGAGATAACAGGCTAAACTTCACAGGTAGAGATAGAGTTGTCATTGTTATTATAGACACAAACTCTATTTCTGCCTGTCTCTTTGGCATTATATAGAGCATCATCGGCCTTTTTCATAAACTTCTCAATAGTATCGCCTTTAGTATAGGTCGATACACCAATAGATATTGTAACCCCGACTTTTTTACCCTTTAGATTAATACTGCTACTCTCCACTGACCTTCTTAATTTCTCAGCAACCAAGGCCGCAGCTTCTTTATCTGCATTAGGCAAAATAACACCAAACTCCTCTCCCCCCATTCTTCCTGCAATGTCGGCTTCTCTTAAAGATGACTGCATAATTGAAGCGGTGTTTTTCAAAATATCATCACCTGCAAAATGGCCATAGGTGTCATTAATATTTTTGAATTTATCTATATCAGCCATCAAAAACGATAGCTCATTTCCGTATCTTTCAGAGCCTGCAAAAGTTTTCTTTAAAAACTTGAGCATTGTTCTTCTGTTGTACATTTTTGTAAGATAATCCAATTCCGACTCATCTTTAAGCTTTTTAATCAATTTTCCTCTTTTTATGTTTGCCATAACGCGGGCAAAAAACTCAATCATATTGTATGGTTTAGATATAAAATCATCTACACCGCTTGCAAAAGCCTTCTTCATTATAATTCCATCCTTGCCCTCTAAAGCTGTAATGCCAATTATGGGAATCCAGCTGAAACGATTATCCTGTTTTAGTGCATTTGTAATATGAAAGCCACTTGCCCCGGGAAGATGTATATCTAAAAGGACAACATCAATTGGCTCACCCTTTAATAAAACCTTCAAAGCATCTTCTCCGCTGAATACACTTACAGGTTTTATATGTTTTAATTTTAGCTGTTGTGCAATTGTGTGATTTTGAATTTTTGAATCCTCGACAACTAAAACAATACCCCTATTGATATTGCCTTCAAAAAACCTTTTTAGGTACCCCCCAAGCTCACCCGTTTTGAATGGTTTTTTGAGATAATCAAATATGCCATATTCAAATGCCTTATTCTTAAAGTAATCATCTTCAGTTGCCGTAAGCATGACAATGGGCAAATCTTCAAGATTCATTTCATTCTTCATTTTTTTAACAAGTTCAATACCGTTCATTCTTGGCATCTCACCATCAACTATAGCAAAATCAAAATTAATATCTCCATCTTTTAGATGTTTATATGCTTCATATCCGTCATTAAATATTTCTATCTTATAATGCCCTTCAAGCTCTTTTCTAATAAACTTTCTAACAAACTTGCTATCGTCGCAAATAAGCACCCTTTTCATTTTATTATCCCAGGATTTTAGCTATATCTTTGGCAAAATAGGTAATAATAATATCAGCACCTGCTCTCTTAATTGCTGTTAAAATCTCCAAAACCATAGGCTGCTCATCAATCCAGCCGTTTTTTGAAGCAGCCTTTACCATAGAGTATTCCCCGCTTACGTTATAAGCTGCTAAAGGCATATAGGGAAACTCTTTTTTTACTTTTCCTATAACGTCAAGATAGGATAGGGCAGGTTTGACCATTAAATAGTCGGCTCCTTCCTCAATGTCGAGCATGCACTCCTTTATGGCTTCGTCTGAATTTCTGTAATCCATCTGATATGTCTTTCTATCGCCAAAAGCCGGTGCTGATTCGGCAGCATCCCTAAATGGTCCGTAAAAGGCAGATGAATATTTGACTGCATAGGACATTATGGCTGTATCGTAAAAGCCGTTTTCATCCAGAGATTCTCTGATTGCCTTAACCATTCCGTCCATCATACCGCTTGGGGCAATGATATCAGCTCCCATTTTTGCATACACATAAGCCTCTTTTTTTAGAAGCTCAAGTGTAGGGTCATTGAGCAATTTACCATCCTTGTTCAAAACACCGCAGTGTCCGTGAGAAGTGTATTCACAAAGACAGGCATCCGCTATGACGACAGCCTGTGGTACGGCATTTTTTATCTCATATATGGCTTTTGCTATTATACCATTCTCACTATACGCTTGAGTTCCAAGTTCATCTTTATGAATCGGTATGCCAAACAAAATAAATGATTTAATACCCATATTGAATGCTTCTTTTGCTTCCTTTTTTGCTTCATCTATTGAAAGTTGATAGATTCCAGGCATTGAAGCCACTTCTGTTTTTATACTCTCTCCTTCCTTAATAAATAAGGGATAGATAAAATCGTTTATATCTATGCATGTTTCTGCAACCATGTCCCTTGTGTTTTTATTTGTCCTCAACCTTCTTGCTCTTATGTTTGGAAATTGCATCTTACACCTCCTACCAATATTTATTGTAAAATAGTTTGACATCATGATATACACCAAGGGA
>CAZFWO010000037.1:0-10699 GCA_964522785.1 uncultured Desulfurellales bacterium | reverse complement strand
TACGCAGTGGTCTCTATATGATTAAAATTGTTGAGCCGCTATTTCGGTAAGAATATATAAGACTTAAGAAAATGTTGAAAATAAGGTAGACTTGTATTATAAACCTATATTATGCCAAATTTTTTAGACTGGCTCCCCCAATGGGTTATATTTCTTGTTGTTAGTTTATTGATAGGCGGCCTAATAGGGCTTGAGCAGGAGTCTTATCATAGAACTGAAGAACAAAAGCATTTTGGCGGCGTAAGAACTTTTCCGCTTATATCATTGATGGGATTTTCCGCTGTTTATTTTGTTAAGGATATTCTTTTTACCGTTGTTATATTTTTCAGTTTTTCTCTACTCATCGTAGGGGAATATATATACGAGGCTATCTTTTTTCATAGAAAAGGTATAACTACGGAAGTTGCCGGCCTTTTAACCTTTGTTTTGGGTGTTATAGTTGCAAAGGGCTATATTATAGAAGCTGTGACTATTGGTATAACAATAACTTTGATATTGTCTTTAAGGGAGCATATACATAGTTTTGTATACAAATATATCGGCGAGAAAGATATGATAGCTGTTTTAAAATTTCTCATAGTTACAGCTGTTTTATACCCTCTTCTTCCCAATCATGCTTACACGTTTCTAAAAATCAATCCCAAGTCCATCTGGCTTATGGTTATATTGATATCATCCATTTCTTTTAGCGCATACTTTGCAACCAAGATTTTTGGTGCAGAGAAGGGAATTCTTGCAACAGCCATTTTTGGTGGTCTCATAAGCTCAACGGCCGTAACACTTGCTTTCTCCAAACGTTCAAAGGAGTTACCTGAAATGTCAAGGGAGTTGGCTTATGGTATTGTATTGGCATCTACTATAATGTTTTTGAGGCAATTCTTTGTTTTGCTTATTATTAACTTTAGTATAGCCAAACAATTCTTTGCTTTCTCAATTTTACTGTTTTTAACAGGTATTCTTTTTGTATTGCGAAAATCTACGAAACAGAAAGGAGATGTACCTGTCTCATTTGTGAACCCCTATGAGTTAAGCTATGCTATCATGTTTGGAGTTTTTTACGCTGTTATACTTATAATTTCACGTTTATCAAATCACTATTTCGGTTCTTTGGGCGTATATTTTGTGGGTTTTATATCAGGAGCAGCCGATGTTGATCCGATAACGATTTCTATGGGGCAGTTATCAAAGAGCGGCGTAATCGCTGAGCATGTTGCTTTGATGACCATTATAATATCAAGCATAGCCAATACAATAATGAAAGGTGTTTTTGCTACAATGTTCGGCTCAAAAGAGCTTTATAAGTATGTATGGACAGCCTTCCTGAGTATAGTTGTGATTGCTATAGTTGCAGTAGCTGTTTTTCTATATTTTTTATGTTAGATATGTTTGAATTTTTGAATGGAGATTAACATATACAGAAGTTAAATGGCTGTTTTTAAAAACCCCAAAGCCTTTTTTATGGATATTTCAAGCTCGTTATAGTCCATTTTGTAAAACAGGAGATTGATATAAACAATACTGTTTTCTTTTGTTATTGCTATATGGTTGAATTGTTTTTTATTAAACATTTTTACAAATTCTATGAATTTTTCATATCTATTAGAATCCTTCAACATTTCATAGGATTTTCCATCTATGGTTATATGCTCGCTTTTTAGTTTATCCCTATTGTAAATCTTTGGTTTTGTAAGTTTTAGGGGACTTTCTTTTATAATATGGAATTCGCTTGCTATAGGTTTTTTTGTATAGAACATAATCTGAAGGCTGTCTTTTCCGCTTGTAATAAACATAAAGGGCAGATACAGAGCACTCTGGCGGGGTATCAATCTTAATGTAACGGAAATTTTTTCAAACCCTTCAGCCTGGTATTCGGCTATAAATCCCAAAACACCACCAAGATATGTGTAGAGTTTATCTTTGGGTGCAAAAGCTTTCTCTAATGTTTCAGCCATTTCTTTCATTATTTTTATATTTTTTTTGTATCCTGCAATATAAACAAGACTTATAACAACACTTATCCCCACAAGAAGCGTTACGTATTTACTCATCAATTAACCCTTCCGTCCATGTTTTTGCAGATTTTATCATATCGGTTTTGCTCAATATGCCATTTTTGAAAAAGGGAGTCTCTTTTTTTGGCACATCTTTAAAGTATTTATTGATTTCTGTAGTCTCTTTCAATAAACCCATTTTATTAACCAATATCATATTTAGCGGTATGTTCATTGTTTTTAAGCCTTCCTTTATTCTTTTGCTTTCGTTTAGTGACAGTAGATCCTGATTCAACACTATTACTGTTTTTGTTTTTGTTGCATCTTGAAGTAAATTTACCATAAATTCCACTGTCTGAGACTGAAGCCCTAATTCCTTTAAAACCTTGTCATCTTCATCCTTTATAGCAAGTTCTTTGTCAATGGCATCTCGGTTGATGTTTGCAATTGCACCCCTTGCTTCTATGATTTTTCTTCTCCATGAAATGAGTTTCTCAATCCACAGTTTTGAAGTAAACGGCAGTGCAAAAATTTTAAGCATAAGTCCTGTGGGCGGCGTGTCTATGATTATATATTCCTTATCCTGATTTTTTTCTATTTTACTTTTAAGTGCATACATGATGGCATACTCTTCCATGCCGGGTGAGTATTTCATAACATCTATCATTCTATCTAAGTTTATGATTTGAAGATATTTGTATGTATCCTTCATTCTTTGCGTGGTTTGTTTCATAAAATTTTTTAGGTAACTTTCTATATCTATTTCTTCTGCATATAGCTGTTTGTAGATATTTTTTGTGCCCTTGAATGGTTTTTCTGAAACGATATCGCATATATTGTGAGCAGGGTCAACGCTTGCGAGATAAACACTTTTATTGTTTTCGGCAAGATAATATGCAAGGGAAACAGAGGAAGTTGTTTTGCCTACTCCGCCTTTACCCAGGAAAAATATTATGCTTTTCATATATCGCTCAAATCAAAGAATTCAGCCAATCTATCGTCTAATCTTTCGGATTTGAATATCATGACCTTGATTTCATGCTCAAGATAGGGCAGAAGTGCCATTCCCAAATAGTTTGGCGGGGATGGCATACCCATTAAAGAACCAAAGCATATAAGTCCAAAGCTGTTTTCCATTTCATGGAGTTGCAGTTCAATGACGGATGTGCTCTGGTTTTTGAAACCTTCAACAAAGGCTTTAAGGTTTTCTAAAAAATTATCAAGCATTGTCTTTAACGAATACCTGGTTTTTATCCGGCTTTGCGAAGTCGTAGACAAGTATAAAGTTTAAAATAAGCATTACGACCATCATAATTCCGAGTGTATAGGCTTGTACAGGGCTTTTATGCATAAATATGGGTATAATTTTGATTACATACCATATCATGGCGATTGTTACTGTAACCCATAAGAATATTGCCGGTATAAGTACAGGCCAGGACGGTTTCTTTTGAACCCTCATAACCCATGCTGATGCCGTCATTAGTGCTATGGATGCAAGCATCTGATTTGCAGCGCCAAATGCCGGCCATATAACCTTCCATTCGCCTGTCCATGCAAGACCTATTCCTATTGCAGCAGGAATAAATGATGCAACCCATTTATTTGTGAAAATGTCGTATATGCCCCTTGATGCTTCTTTTATTGGATCGAATATCTCGGCAAACGTATATCTTGCAAGCCTGTTTGTTGTATCGAGTGTTGTCATGGCAAATGATGCAACCCACATAGCCGCAAGTACAACCATGAACTTTGTCGGTATGCCGAGAACGTTATTAACAACAGTTGCGTACGATTTTGCAAATATACCAACAGGTCCCCCGGCAGATTTCATTGCAGGTATATAGTTATTGCCAAAAGCAACTGCGTTTGTGGTTAGAGTTTGAGCTTTTTCGGGCGTTACCATTCCCATTCCGGCTATGCCGATTGAGAGTATAACAAGTGTTGATAAAAATCCCTCTGTGAGCATTGAGCCGTAGCCTATAAAGAGTCCTTCAACCTCACTTGAGAGCTGTTTTGATGTTGTACCACTGGCAACAAGTGCATGGAATCCACTCAATGAGCCACATGCTATAATTAATGGTATGGCAGGCCAAAATGGTGTCGCCTGTCCTGCTATAACAGGGGCTGAGAACATTGTGGTTGCCGGTATGCTCATAGGTTTAAATGCAAATATTACAGCAATGCCGCCTATTACAAGGCCAAATACCAAAAGCCATGCATTCATGTAATCTCTTGGCTGTAAGAGTATATTGACAGGTATTGCTGCGGCTGTAATTATGTATACTAAGAATACAATCATCCAGGTTTGATATGAGGCATGGAATGGATAATAGACAGACAAACCTATGGATGTTGCAAGCATTATAATGGCTATGATTGTCGAAATGCCGAAATTTGCCTTCATTTTATACATTATAAAACCAAGTATAAAGGCAAAGCCTATCTGCAAGAAATATGCGGTAGGTACAGCAGGTTTATGTACAAAAATGCCACCCAATACTGAGCCAAATGCCGCAACGACAAGTATTAAAACAAATAGAATAAACCATGCAAAAATATATGATGTTCTCTTTTTGATAACCTTTCCTGCCACCCACTGGACAGAATGCCCATCGTATCTAACAGAACTCATCAGTGAGAGATAGTCGTGAACGGCGCCAATAAATACATTTCCAAACCAAACCCAAAGAATAGCAGGAAGCCATCCCCAGGCTAACGCTATGGCAGGTCCGATAATAGGTGCTGCTCCTGCAATGGATGCAAAGTGGTGACCAAATAAAACATACTTGTTTGCAGGGACATAGTCCACATTGTCAAATAGCCTTTTTGATGGTACCTCTTTATCTGTTGTGCCGACAATGGAGTTTTTTAAAAATCCTCCATAGGCTTTGTAGAACACTACATATATAAGAAGACCAATAATAACTAAGACGGTAGAGTTCATAAACCACCTCCAGATTAAAAATTTTTTAATGCTATACCTACGTATTGCGTTTGTCAAAATATAATCTTTGCATATAAAGAAAACAAATGTTTAAATAAAGATTAACTTTTTCTTATTGTTAAGATAATATTTCATCACTAATTTGACACTACAACTTTTTTATGGTAATCACTTATAAAATGATTTAAGTGAATCTGTAATTGATTTTTATGGATTTATCTAAAAATTAGGGGGTTGCGTATGGTTGAAGAATTGAATCGCACAATATATATGGGCGAAATTGGGGATGGAGAAAAAAAGGGTAATGAACAAGACAAACAGTACAACGGTGAAGGAAATGTTGAAGAGGATGCCCATTGCAATAATGTAAATACACAATGCGTGTTATCTCATATATGCTATAAGTACTCATCGATGGTTATGGCTGGACTTATAGAGGCGTTGGATTATTTTGCAGGTAAACAGGGACCTAAGGTATTAGTAAGAATACTTGCTAAGAATATACCTATGCAGATGATGGATGCATTAGAAATCAATATTGAAGATATGAAGGGTATAAGTGAGGATGATTTAATTAAGATGTTGCCAGCGGCAATAGCTTCAAAAGGCGGACCTAATGTTAAAATAGAGAAAAATGATAACGGAGAATATCGATTTATACTTAATGAATGCCATTTCCTGCCATACTCGAAGTCCAAGGGATTCTGTAATGTTACAGCCGGTTTGATGCTTGGTTTTGCACAGTTTCTATCAAAAAAGCCTATGGATATAGAGGAGATACAGACAATAGCCCATGGCGGTGAGAGATGCGAATTTATAGCAAGACCCAGAAAGGTTTGATTTGACCAAAATATTATAAAAACGGATGTAGCTATTGTAAAATATGTTTTTGTGTATAGTAATTTTAAATAGATGTTGAAACCTATAGTAATTTTGGGACCTACGGCTATAGGCAAAACAGACTTATCCATAAAGCTTGCCCAAAAGATAGATGCAGAAATTATATCCTCAGATAGTGTACAGATATATAAATACATGGATATAGGCTCAGCAAAACCCTCAAGAGAAGAGCAGTCCCTTGTAAAGCACCATCTTATAGATATAAAATATCCAGACGAAGTGTTTTCAAGCGGGGAATTTGTAAAGGCTGTAAATAACCTTATTGATAAGATAAACAAAAGTGGCAAGAATGTTATTATTGTCGGCGGCGGCGGATTCTATATAGATTCACTTGTGTTTGGTATAGACGAAATAGGCAAGGTTGATGAAAAGATTAAAACATTTTTTGACGATATATGTGATGAATTTTCGTCTCAATATCTCTATGGCTTCTTGAAAGTTGCGGATGAAAAATGGGCATCAATGATAAAACCCCGGGATTGTCAAAGGATAAAACGGGGATTGAGTGTTTTTGTTGATAAAGGTAAGCCTATAAGCAGCTTTTTTAAAAAAACAGACAAACTGAATGACAGATTTTTAATTTTTGTGCTTTATGCGGATAGAGAATTTTTGAACAAAAGGATAGACAAGCGGGTTGATTTGATGATTGAAGAGGGACTTGTCAATGAGGTAAAAAACCTGGTTCGCTTAGGTTATGCTAATACAAATGCCCTAAAATCAATAGGTTATCAAGAAACTCTTAAATATTTAAGGAAAGATATAAGCTTGGATGAGCTCTCCAGGCTTATAAAGAAAAATACAAAATTATATGCCAAAAGACAGCTTACATTCCTAAGGAGCAGATTCAAGGATGCCATTTGGATAGATATTCAAAAACAGGGCGGTTTGGAATCTATACTTGATGCTTGTAAGCCATATCTTGCAACCGTCTAATCCTTTTCTCAATCGGTGGGTGTGTAGAAAATAGATTTATAAAGTTTTTGCCTTTAAATGGATTTACAATAAACATATTTTCTGTTGCCGGTGAGCCACGAAACTGTATATTCCTTGAATATGCATCCAATTTTTCTAAAGCACTTGCCAAAAAAAGTGGGTTTCCGGAATATTCCGCACCGGCTTTGTCTGCATCGTATTCACGTGAGCGTGATATGGCAAGCTGTATAAGCATTGCTGCAAACGGTGCGATAATAGCCATAGCTATTAGAACAATAGGGTTTGAGTCTTCGTCATCTCTTGAGAAACCGCCAAACAAAGCTGCCCATTTAACCATGTCGGATAAAAACATTATTGTTCCGGCAATTGTTGAGGCTATTGTTGATATGAGGATATCCCTGTGTTTCACATGTCCAAGCTCATGTCCCAAAACACCCATAAGCTCTTCTTTTGACAGTATTTTAATCGCTCCTTCGGTTACAGCAACAGCTGCGTGGTTGGGATTTCTTCCCGTCGCAAATGCGTTTGGTGATTCCTGTGGTATTATATAGAGCTTGGGCATCGGCAGATTTGCTCTTTGTGTCAGAAACTCAACAATTTCATAAAGCTCAGGTGCCTCTTCTTTTGTGACAGGTTTTGCTCTATACATTGATAGGGCTATTTTGTCTGAAAAAAAGTAGCTTCCGAAGTTCATAATCAACGCAAAGAAAAATGCTATTTCAATGCCAACTTTTCCTCCCAACAGTTTTCCTATGATTAAAAGCAATCCCGTTAGAAGGATGAGAAGAAAAGCCGTTTTTAGTGTATTCATAAATTAAAACCTCCAAGAACACAACATTAACAATTAGAATTAATATAGTTTGAAAACAATTAAAGTCAAGCAGGAATCAAAACAAATTTTATTGCAAAGGTGGATATTTTTTATACAATAAACTTCATGAGTAATCTTGCTGATGTTCAATCGAGAGAGGATACAAGAAACATATCCATAGATAAAGTTGGTGTTAAGAATGTTAGATATCCCATATCTTTGTTGGATAGAGCAAAAAAAAGGCAGTACACCATAGCAAATATAAATATGTATGTACTTTTGCCAAGCAAGTTTAAAGGTACGCATATGAGCCGTTTTATAGAGATACTGAATGAAAACAGAGATTGCATAGATATTAAAAATATAGATAGTATAATCAATCAAATGAGGAAAAAGTTAAATGCCAAAAAAGCTTATATTGAACTTTCTTTCCCATATTTTATAGAAAAAAAAGCTCCTGTTAGCAAAATTGAGTCGCTGATGAGCTATGATTGTACCGTTAAGGCATTAGGGGATGAAAGCCATAAAATCACAACTTTAGAAGTTGCTGTGCCCGTAACAAGTCTTTGTCCTTGTTCGAAGGAGATAAGCGAATATGGCGCTCACAATCAAAGGGGCAGGGCGACTGTCTCAGTAGAGTTTAGTAATATGATATGGATAGAAGAGATTGTTAAAATCGTTGAAGGTTCTGCAAGTTGTGAAATATACTCCCTTCTCAAAAGACCAGATGAAAAATATGTAACTGAAAAAGCCTACAATAATCCTGTTTTTGTAGAGGATATAGCAAGGAATATAGCTGTAAAGCTGCAGAAAGACGAAAGAATAAAACACTTTTCCATAGAAGTTGAAAATTTTGAAAGTATACATAACCACAACGCCTACGCATTCATTTCAAGATAGTATTGACTTTATATAAAAAAACTATACTATTTTATTGTAGGTTATATTTTTAACCTGTATTTTACTTTGCTGGAGGTATTTAATGAAGCTTCATGAATATCAAGCCAAAGAGGTTTTGGCAAGTTATGGTATTCCTGTGCCCGAAGGAAGGGTAGCCCATTTTCCTTATGATGCATGGATGGTTTCAATGGAATTGGGTGCGCCAATAGTTATAAAAGCACAGGTTCTAACAGGCGGAAGAGGACAAGCCGGTGGCGTAAAAATTGCAAGAACATCGGATGAGGCGAGAGATATAGCTCAGGATATGTTTGGAAAAGTCCTTATAACAAAACAAACAGGTCCTCAAGGCGTAAAGGTTAGAAAGGTGCTTGTTGAAAAAGTTGCAGATATAGCAAGAGAGCTCTATTTCTCCATGGTTATAGACAGAACGACATCAAGGCCGACTGTTGTAGCATCAAAACGTGGAGGTATGAGCATAGAAGAGGTTGCTGAAAAATATCCTGAAGATATTATTAAAATACCTATCGATCCTGCTGTAGGATTTTTGCCATATCAAATAAGAAGGTTAAAGTACGACCTTGATTTGGTTGAGCAGGGAAAAGAGGCTCAAACAATTTTTAGTTCTCTTTACAAAGCATTTATGGAAAAAGACTGCTCCCTTCTTGAACTGAATCCGTTAGTTGTTATAAAAACGGGGCATCTGCTTGCTCTCGATGCAAAAATGACCATAGATGATAATGCATTGTATAGGAAAAAAGAGATATCAAAGATGAGAGACCTAACAGAATCCAATCCGGATGAGCTTGAAGCGAGATTTGCAGGGCTCAATTTTATTAAGCTGGAAGGTAATATAGGGTGTATGGTGAACGGTGCAGGTCTTGCTATGACAACAATGGATGTTATTAAGCTTGCCGGCGGCGAGCCTGCAAATTTCCTTGATGTAGGCGGCGAGGCTACGCCTGACACAATATCAAAGGGGTTTGAAATTATTACAAGAGATCCTAAAGTAAAAGCTATTTTTATCAATATTTTTGGCGGAATTGTCAGATGCGACAAGGTTGCAAACGGCATAATACAGGCCTTAAAAACCGTAAAGGTTACAATTCCAGTGGTCATTAGATTGACCGGTATGAATAAAGAAGAGGGGATGGAAATACTGCATAAGAGTCCTATTAAATTTCATGTAGCTGACAATTTAAAAGATGCTGCCCAAATGGTTTCTGAATTGGCTAAACAGAGTAGCATGCCTGAGAAACCCAAAGAACCCAAAGAACCCAAAGAGGCAGCAAAATCTCAAAAGAAGGAGAAATAAATGGCTGTTTGTGTGTATAGAACAAGTAGGGTTGTTGTCCAGGGTATTACCGGAAAAGAGGGAAGATTCCATGCTTTGGCGTGTCGGGATTATGGTACTAAAGTTGTTGCTGGCGTAACACCGGGAAAAGGCGGAGAAAATGTTGGAGGTATACCGGTTTTCAATACTATGGAAGAAGCTGTAAAAAATACTCACCCGAATGTGAGTTTAATCTTTGTTCCGCCTCCATTTGCTGCTGATGCTATTCTGGAAGCTGTTGGAAGCGGTGTAAAAAAAATAGTGTGCATTACGGAAGGAATTCCTGTTCTTGATATGGTAAAGGTAAAAAGAGTTATTGAAAAGGAGGGTGTTACACTTATCGGACCTAACTGTCCAGGTATCATAACACCGGGTGCGGCGAAAATAGGTATTATGCCTGGCCATATATTTAAGAGGGGAAGTATTGGGATTATATCAAGAAGCGGAACGCTTTTATACGAAACAGCCGATCAAATTACAAAGGCTGATCTTGGACAGTCTACCTGCGTAGGAATTGGCGGTGATCCGATTGTTGGAACAGATTATGTATACTGGCTGAAACAGTTTGAAGCAGATCCTGAAACAGAGGCTGTAATGATGGTTGGAGAGATTGGAGGAAATGCAGAAGAAGTAGCGGCAGAGTATATCAAAAGAGAGATGAAAAAACCTGTATTTGCATTTATTGCTGGAAGAACCGCACCTCCTGGAAGAAGAATGGGTCATGCAGGTGCTATTATTATGGGAAAAAGCGGGACAGCAGAGTATAAGTATGAAGTTTTGCAGGCCTCCGGAGTTCATATTATAGAAAATCCCGGATATATGGGCGAGACTATACACAGAATCCTAACAGATAAGTACGATCTGTAAAATCTTTAAAAATGCAAGAG
>CAZFWO010000036.1:0-10714 GCA_964522785.1 uncultured Desulfurellales bacterium | reverse complement strand
CCACAGGGTTGAAAAGACCCTAAAGGGAAATTGCGAATAGTATTGTGCAGTATCTTGTATTTTATTGTTTTCTATTTACCGTTTATAGAGTTTAGTTTTTTACAGAAAAAACCTTTATGCAGGGGCTCTTCGTCCATTGCTTCAAATAAAATTTTGCCTTTTGTGTTTTTTTACATAGAATTGGCAGCAATACGGATAATCTTTTGAACAAAACAGCTTTATTTTATCCATTCTGGCTTCTTAAGTATATTTTTGTAAAAAAGTGAATGAATAAATTCCTGCTCTATGCTAATACCTTCCTCAATGAGTTTTAATATATCCTGTGAATGCGCATAATTGCATTTATCGGCTATTTGTTTATTTTTGGGCAAACTGTTTTTATAGTTGTTGATTATATATTTAACCGTTTTATAGTCGGGATAGAATATAATATCCCCTATTCGTTTCTTAAAAGCCTCGAATATTGCCAAACCCTCAAAATCTGCATCACCAAAATGTATAATTTTTCCGTATGTCAGTTTTTGTATGAATGCAACAAGTGAATTTATGAGATGAAACCCCTTGGCATATAAGAAAATGGCATTATTTGGCATTGCGCTCATAAAAAAGGACAGGTTTTCTGAAATCACAACATTTACAGAATTATTACACTCAAGACTTTTAATGTCTCCGCCGAAAAAGGCGCAAAGGTGAAGTTTTTCGGTAAGCTCTTTTATACCCACACCGTTTATCCTTAAATTTGTATCGGTTCTTATATATATAATATTAGGTCTGTCAACTTTTGAGAATTTGTTGAACAGTTTTCTTAATTTTGCATTTTTATCTATTGTTTTTGAGTCATTAAACAGGTATGCCGAAACAAATCTTATATCTTCTCCATTATAAATTGTTGTCATAAACTCTATTATTTTAAGTGCTTTTTTATATAAGAACGTATCTTTTTCGCTTATTTGGAGTTCACTCAAGATAGTGTTCATTTGACAAAGAGAAATGCAGTATTTGTGCCTTTATCCTTTGATAAAAATAGAATTTTATATGGCACCTTTATTTCTTTTAAGTGTTTTTTCTTGGTATAGATATAAAACGGCCTTTTGGCTGTTAAAAATGTATCCGGATTACTTGATTCTTTTAAGCATCTTCTTGTATAAGCTATAAGTGATTGGTTGTTAATTTTATATTCATATAGCTTGTAGGGCCTGTTTACAACTATTCTCCAGATTCTTTTCTCCGGGCGGTAGGATTCAAACTGTATCAATATAATCGATGCGACGAAGCTTAAAAATATAACCTTGCAGAGTATTACACTTGAAGGTTTTTTTAAGAAATTTAAGAGCGATAAAAAGAATATGCCAAATAGGGCTGTGGGGATTAATTTGTTTAGGTGTTGTAGATAAAGATAATAGGATAATCCCAAAGATAGAAGCAGTTCAAAGATAAACATTGCAGATGACGATAATTTGGAATTCTTTAATTCTTCAAGATATCTGCCGAATAAGATTGCAAGTGGTATAAATGCCGGTGCTATATAGTGAACAAGTTTATTGTGCGATATGGAAAAAAATAGAACAATCCATGCAAACCATAGCAAAAGAAAGATGTTTTGTTTGTCGTGAATATCTATCTTTTGAATAAGTTGTTTAAGATATCCAAACCACAAATATAGAGCGGCGAAAACAACAGGTATATAATAAAAAAACGAATGCGGGTGTTGACTTGCCCCTCCTGTAAATCGTTCTATGTTGTGGTATAATAAGAATCTATTTATAAATTCTCCGCCATATTGTTGATACATAATAAAATACCACGGCATAGATATTATTATAAAAACAACAAACCCAGCCATATTTTTTAGTGAAAAAAATTCGTTTAGCCCCGTTTTTTTCTCAACTATCCATATGTATAAAAGGTATGTAAATCCAGGAATAACTATACCTATTGGCCCTTTTGTCAAAAACGCCAGCGCAACGAATATCCAGGCAATGATATATTTATTGCTTATGAAAAAATATATAGCCATAAGCTCAAACAATATTAAACTTGCGTCAGGATAAACGGCTCTTGTAAGATAGAAGTAAAAGAAAAAAGAGAGCAGGGCGATTGAGGAATTTTTTGCCATATTTTTATTGTTAAACATTTTCAGTGAGGTTAAATAAACAAAAAGAATGATAAAACTACCCGTTATAATAGACGGAAGGCGCGCTGCATACTCCACAATACCGAGTGGATCATGGCCGATGTTTATTAGATAGTTTATGAAAAACAACTTAAAAAAGACTACAATTTCAAGATAGTAAAGTATAGGCTTATCAAATCTTATGTGGCAATTGAAAAACGGTACTATATAGTTCCCCGTTTTTATCATGCGCAAAGCCGCATCTACATATTTAGGCTCATCAGGTGGAAAAAAACCTACATAAAAACTCCCAACGGAAAATAAAATAAAGGAGAATATAAATATGTTTATGCGGCTGTCAAATATTTTATTAACCAAATTATGGATCAGTCTCTTCCGAGTATGATTTTCTGTAATTTCTTAAATGATTCTGTTCCGGCAAACTCAATCCAGTAAAAGACAAGTGTCTCCGATGGAATAACGGGTATTCCATAGCCATTGTAAAAATTGATTGCCGTATCATAAAAATCCTGTTCTCTTGATGTTACAGCATCCTTTGCCACAACAACATTATAACCTGATTTTTTTAGATCTATGGCTGTTGATAGAACACATATATGGGACTCTATACCTGTCAAAATGATGGTTTTTTTGTTTAACTCATATAGTTTGTTTCTTATTTCCTCTATTTTTAGGGCAGAAAATGACATTTTGTCAAATCTTGCAGCATTGTAGTTATCGAGAAGGGACTTTAGCGGCTCTACTGTTTCGCCGAGACCTTTTGGATATTGCTCCGTATAAACCATAGGTATATTAAACTCGTTTGCAGCCTCTATAAGCAAACGTATGTTCTTCACTGTATTTTCTAAGTTAACCATAACCCTGGCCAATTTTTCCTGCATGTCTATTGTTATTAAAACACAATCCTCTCTTTCTATCACGGCACACCTCCTATCCTTTTAGATTATTTGACGAGTACTTTGATATTTCTTTTGCATCATGTTCCTTTTTATTCATCTCTGCTTCCATCTCTTTTTTTATCTTTTCCATTTTGTTCAATATAAACCTGTTGTCTTCTATTAATTGTTGCATTAATTTTTCCTCTTGTTCATCAATCGAATTTATACTGAATATGTTTTTTAGCTCTAAGAAAGTACTATTTCTTTCTCTAAAGAGCTTATCGAGGTGGGCAAGTTCCAATGATTTTGATTCAAGTATTTTTTTAATTTTTTCTGCATTTTCAGAGAGTTTTATTAAAGTATCATATCTATCATTGTTCATTACAAGCTCCTTTTATCAATAGACCTTCCCTCAAACTGCCGTTTGTTGTTATTAAATAATCCTTTCCAAAAAAGGTTAATATCGATTTTACAATCTCAGCTCCTACTACAATAACATCTTCTCTGCCTTTTTCAAGTATTTTGTATCTTTCAAGCCGTTTATCTTTTGTATATTTTAAAAGCTCATGCAATATTTTTTCTATGTTACTTTTTTTTAGTGTATATTTTTCTGTTTTTTCAAATGAGTATCTATCCAGTTTTAAATCTATTGCAGCCAGGGATGTAACCGTCCCGGCATTACCAACTATAAAATCCATTGTTTTTTTATTGTTTATGGGGTGTTTTTTTAGATTGTTTATGAAGATGTCGGCTGCTTTCTTTAGTTCATTTGATTTAGGCGGGTCGTTGTTTGCATACATTTCCAGGAGTTTAACCGCACCGAGCGGTATGCTGAATGAATCTAACAATTTATTGCCCTTTGAAAACATAAATTCCGTGGAACCGCCACCCAGATCAAAGGCTACCCAGTTTTTGCTATCAAGTATATCATGTATACTGTAAACTATGCCCGCATGCGTTAAAAGCGCTTCTTTTTCAGGGGATATAACTTTTATGTCAAGGTTAAAACTTTTGAGATTATCCAAAAACCAATTACTGTTTTTTGCTTCCCTTACTGCGCTTGTTGCAACTGTAAATATATTTTTTACATTAAATTCATCAATCTTTTTTTTGTAGTCGCATAGGATTTTTTTTGTTCTTTGAAGGGCGGCTTCTCCAATTATTTTTTCTTTTCCAAATCCCTCGCCTATTCTTGCAATCTTGCTTTCTTGATGTAGAAATTTAAATTTGCAACCATTAAGTTTTTCTGCTATTAAAAGTCTTATCGTATTTGTCCCCAAATCTATAGAGCTATATATCATAAACTAAATAAACCCTGAATGGATAAAAATATACCACCAGAAATAGTAGCTGCTATGGGTATTGTTAGTACCCATGATAGAAATACATCCTTTAAAACCTTTATATTGAGTGCACCTATACCTCTTGCTAAACCTATACCTATTACAGAGCCTATGAGAGTGTGTGTAGTTGATATTGGCAGGCCCATTTTGGAGCATACAAGTACGGTAGTTGCAGCACCGAACTCGGCAGCAAAACCCCTTGAAGGTGTCATATCGGTTATTCTTCTTCCTACAACAAGAATAACCTTATACCCATACATAGATAAACCTGTAACTATTCCTATTGCACCAACGCTCAAAACCCATATTGGCATATTAATATTGTTTGCATGATGAACAAGTGCATTGGCATATACAGCACCCATTAAAGGTCCTACGGCATTTGCAACGTCATTTGAACCATGAGAAAAGGCCATATATGATGCTGTAATAACCTGAAGTATGGCAAATACACGTTCAACCTGGGGATATCTTTTTTTATAAGGAAGTGTTGTATCAACAGGTATTCTTGAGATTATTAGAAAAATAACTATATAAAAAATAACTCCTATAAATAAAGCTGACAAAAGGGCATAAGAAAAGGATAGATGAAGATGCAGATTTTTTAAGCCTTTGTAGAGCATGGAGAAGACCAAAACGATTGATACCATAAAAGCCAAAAACGGGGCATATTTTTTTGCAGCTACTACAGGTTTGTCGTTTGCCAATATATATTTTGATATAAACAGAAATATAAGAAAAGAGATGATTGCACCACTTATAGGTGACACGACCCAACTTGCCACTATTGTTATTAATTCAGTCCATTTTATAGAAGATACACCATGACTGACAATTCCGAATCCTATAACACCCCCAACTATGGAATGGGTTGTGGAAACAGGCATACCGAGTTTTGTGGCAAGATGAACCCAGATAGCAGAAGCCAATAGAGTGGCTAACATCCCATAAGCAAATATTCTGGCATTATCTGCATATTCATAAGGGTTTACTATACCTTTGGCAATTGTTAAACTAACATGATTTCCTACAAGTATGGCTCCAAGGAATTCAAATATAGCAGCTATTATTATAGCCTGTTTGAATGATACACTTCTTGCTCCAACGCTTGTTCCCATTGCGTTGGCAACATCATTGGCTCCTATATTCCATGCCATATAGAAGCCAATGATAGCGGCTAAAATAATTATTATAGTAGATGTATCCATAGAGCTACTGAGAGATAATCAACCTTATTCTGTTAGCCATTTTTTCAGCTGAATTGGCTATGCCGCCGGTGGTTTCTATGATTTTAAGCCATAATACCAACGATCCGCAATCCAGCTCTTTTTCTGAATTTAGTATCTTTTTTGTTAAACTGTACTGGAATTTATCCGTTTCATGTTCAGATTCATTTATTTTATCAAGGAGATTTGAGAGCATTTTTGTTTCAGGACCAGCGAAGCTTGCGGCTTTTAAGGTTTCAAGTTCGTCTATAACATCCCTTGATAAATTGACTACTTTTATAACTTTTTCTGCGAACTCAACTATCTCTTTCTTAATTTCATCCGGTACGACAATTCTTTTGAATGTCATCAATACACCTAGATCTTCCGTTTTATCCGCTATAGAATCCATGGCAGTGATAATTTGAAGCATATCGCCCCTTGCCACAGGCATAAAAATGCTATTAGGGAGGCTTTGTCTGATCTGGTTTTTAATAATATCTGTCTTATATTCATGGTCAGATATATCTTTGGCTATTTTCTTTATATTGTCCATATCACTATTTAAGAATGCATCATAAAGTATAGGTATTCTGTTCACGCACTCCATAACTTCCTTCATCATTTCACCTATAGCTGCAAATGGTGATTTTCTAAAAAGGTCAAAGATGCTCATTGTGCACCTCTTTAACTATTTAACATTTTTATTTTATCTACAATATTTCTTGCGGTATCCTCAAAGGCTTTTGATACGGGAGAATTATAGTCTGATATAACCACAGGTTCTCCTTTATCGCTTCCTTCTCTGATTTCCAAGTCTATGGGTATTTCACCCAAAAATGGTAGAGAGTTCTCTGCTGCAAAATTTTTACCGCCACCATGTGAGAATATATCTGTCCTTGCACCGCAGTTTGGGCAGATAAAGTAGCTCATGTTTTCTATAAGACCCAATACGGGTATTTTTAATTTCTTGAAAAAATCATTCGCTTTTGCAGCATCACTCATTGCAACATACTGAGGTGTTATTACTATAATTCCTCCAGATACATGCGTTTCTTGAGCCAGTGTAATCTGAGCATCACCAGTTCCAGGTGGCAGATCAACAACGAGAAAATCTAAATTACCCCATGTAACATCATCCAGGAATTGCTTAATAGCCCGATGTACCAAAGGACCTCTCCATATAATAGCTGCGTCTTTCGGTACCATATTGCCTATGGATAAAACTTTCACTCCGTATTTTTCCGTAGGCAAAATTTTGTCTTTGTGTTCTTTATCGACTTGAATTGGAACCCCCTCTATACCCATCATTGTTGGTATATTGGGACCATAAATGTCAGCATCAAGCAATCCTACTTTAAAGCCTAATTTTGCCAAACTAACAGCTATATTTACACTTACCGTAGACTTTCCAACGCCACCTTTTCCGCTTGTTGTTGCTATAATATACTTTATATTTGATGTTTTTTCTTTTTGTTCAACAACTTTCTCTATTTCAAGCTCAACATCTTCGATTCCGTCTATTTTTTTTACTGCTGAGGGTATACTGCGTTTAAGCATATCTATAACACCCTGATTTTTTTCATCAGTCTTTATTTTGATTAGTGCCTTTGAGCCTTTTATTTCAATATCCTCAACGATACCCTCTTTTATGACGCTATGTGTTTTCCCAGGATAGAACACCTGCTTTAGTGCATCCATGACCTTTTCTTTCATATCAACCCTCCAATATTTACGTTCCTATAGTCCAACTTGATAGGTATTCTCTTTGTTCTTCTGTTAATTTATCATGAGATATACCCAATGTCTCAAGTTTAAGTGATGCTATATGATCATCTATCTCTTTTGGAACCCCATAAACCCTTTTTTCTAATTTACTGCCGTTTTTAACAATATATTCCGCAGAAAGCGCCTGATTTGCAAAAGACATATCCATAACGCTTGAAGGATGTCCCTCAGCTGCTGATAGATTAACCAATCGCCCTTCAGCGAGCAGATATATTCTGTTGCCGTTTTTGAGTTTATATTCCTTGACAAAGTCTCTTATTTCCTTGGTGGATACAGACAATTCCTGCAATCCTTTAACATCTATTTCAATATCAAAGTGACCTGAATTTGCCACAATTGCACCGTCTTTCATAACCTCAAAATGTTCTTTTCTTAATACATGCGCATCACCTGTAACAGTGCAGAAAAAGTCTCCTATCTTTGCCGCTTCTATTGTAGGCATAACCCTGAATCCGTCCATAACAGCTTCAAGTGCTCTTAACGGATCTGTTTCAGTTATAACAACATTTGCGCCCATACCTTTTGCCCTATTTGACAAACCTTTTCCACACCAGCCGTATCCTGCAACGACAAATACACTGCCTGCGATTAGTCTGTTTGTAGCTCTTATTATACCGTCCAGTGTTGACTGTCCTGTTCCGTATCTATTATCAAACATATGTTTTGTATTTGCATCATTAACGGCAATAACAGGAAATGCCAAAACATTATCCCTTTCCATACTCTTTAGTCTTATAACACCTGTTGTTGTCTCTTCTGTTGAACCCAAGATATTTTCAGCCATATCTTTTCTGTCTGAATGCAGCAAAGATACCAAATCAGCTCCATCATCCATCGTGATATTAGGCTTTTTATCTAAAACTGAGTTTAGGTGTGAGTAGTATGTGTCTCTATCTTCACCCTTAATGGCAAAAACAGGAATGTCATAGTATTTTACGAGTGCTGCTGCAACATCATCTTGTGTGGATAGAGGATTTGATGCACAAAGGTAGATATCTGCACCCCCGGCTTTGAGTGTAATAGCCAGATTTGCCGTTTCTGTTGTAACATGTAAGCATGCACCTATTGTTTTTCCCTTCAAGGGCTTTTCTTTTTCAAATCTTTTTTGAATAGAATTCAAAACATCCATTGTCTGGAATGCCCACTCTATTCTATCCTTGCCCTTATCGGCTAAATTTATGTCTTTTATGTCGTAGTTCATTTATATACCTGCCTTTTTTCTTAAAATTTCGGCTTTATCTGTTTTTTCCCAGGTGAAATCTTTATCGTTTCTTCCGAAGTGACCATATGCTGCCGTTTTTTTATAGATTGGTCTTAATAGATCAAGTGTTTCTATAATGCCTTTTGGTGTTAAATCAAAGTTTTCAACAATGAGTTTTTTCATATCTTCTTTTGGTATCTTGCCTGTTCCGTATGTGTGCAACATTATGCTTACTGGCTCTTTTACGCCAATGGCATATGCAAGTTGAACCTCACAGCGCTTTGCCAAACCTGCAGCTACGAGATTTTTAGCTATATACCTTGCCATGTATGCACCTGAACGGTCAACCTTTGATGGGTCTTTTCCTGAAAATGCACCACCACCGTGAGATGCAACACCGCCGTATGTATCGACTATTATTTTTCTTCCCGTTAAACCTGTATCTGCATGAGGCCCGCCCAAAACAAATCTACCCGTTGGGTTAATATAGAACATAATATTTTTATCCCATAACTCATCTGGTATAATAGGCTTTATCACATATTGAACAATGTCCTTTCTAAGTTGCTCTAATTCCACATGTTCATCATGTTGAGCAGATATTACTACGGCCGTAACTTTATCTGGAATAAAGCCGTTGTATCTTATTGTGACCTGGGTTTTTCCATCCGGTCTTAGATATGGCAAAATTCCCTGTTTTCTAACATCTGCGAGTCTCTTTGCAAGCTTGTGAGCCAGCATAATTGTTAAAGGCATGTATTCTTCGGTATCATCTGTTGCATATCCAAACATCATGCCCTGATCACCTGCACCCAAATCTTTGCCCCTATTGACGCCCATTGCAATATCTGGGGATTGTTTGTCTATCGATGTTATTACGGCGCAGGATTTGTAATCCAAACCATAGTTTGCATTTGTATATCCTATATCTTTTATTGTTTGTCTTATTACTTCTGGTATTTCTACATAGGTATCTGTTGATATTTCACCGGCAACAAAAGCCATGCCAGTTGTAAGCATTGTCTCGCAGGCTACCCTGCAGTTTTTATCCTTTGCAATTATTGCATCCAGTATTGCATCCGATATTTGGTCTGCTACTTTATCCGGATGCCCTTCTGTTACCGATTCTGATGTAAACAGGAATGTTTCATTTGCGGACATTTTTCCTCCTTTTAAATGGTGCCGAAGAGGGGAGTCGAACCCCTACGAGCGTAAAGCCCACTAGACCCTGAATCTAGCGCGTCTACCAATTCCGCCACTTCGGCATAGATTACCGAACAAAAAAAGATTATAGTTATTATAAATAGCATGTCAATTATTGATTTATGTTTTTTTATAATTGAGTTGAAATATATTCATTTAGAGACCACTGCATAGTGATGAAATAATGCTCTTACAATTTCTTATCAACCCAGCACCTATTTTCGTAAAAAACAAAAACTGTATTTTAAATAAAGCTTAATTTAAGTATTAGGAGACTACTGCAGAAGTGATGAAATAATGTTATACAATTTCTTATCAAGATTCTCTCAACTCAAGAATGAATTTTTTAACGACAAATTTTAATTAAAATCTCAAAACTCACCAAGCCCTCATTTCTATAAAGAAATTAAAGCGGTTTTATGAGGGCTTGCCTCAAACAGTTGAGATTTTTCCCTTATCGGGAACATTAAAATTTGTCTAAAATTCATATTCGTTTCGAGAACTTGATAAGAAATATATATTATGCAATGGTCTCATTAGGTAAAATAAGTCAATCTTGTGCTTAGTATGCTTAATGAGCAATGTCCTTCTTCCTCACCATCCATTCTTGATATACAGAATATCAATAAAGTTTATTTATAAAATGGATGGTGAGGAATTCATCCTTTATTTGCTCATTAAGCACACTAAGCACTTTTTGTGTAATGTCAGTTACCATAAAGAAAATAACAGCAGGTTTGTGAAAAATAGACTCAAGCAGTTGAGCCCGTTACCTATTCCTATAAATAGAGTTTTAAGAGAATAAAAAGTTAATTTTGCAAAAAATTTCTAAATAGTTTGCATTCTTTAAATAGAATAGGTGCTTAGGTCTATTCGTTTCGAGAACTTGATAAGAAATATGGGTTACGCAGTGAGACCACTGCACAGTAACCCACAAAAACCCATTATTTTTAATAATATGT
>CAZFWO010000035.1:0-10841 GCA_964522785.1 uncultured Desulfurellales bacterium | reverse complement strand
ACTAAGCACTTTTTACGTGATGAGACCACTGTGCAATGTTCTCAATATCTACTCTTCAAAAACAAATTTCCCTTGACCGCAATCATTTATCATTGTATTTTTAGGTTACTATGAAGAAAGTATTTTTTTTACTTGCTGCACTAATCATTCTACAGTCATGCGTGGAAACAAAGCCCTTTAGGGTTGGAGACAATATAGACGCCTCACATAAAATTGTTAATATGGACAACATTGAACCATCCATAGATTCCATAGTAGATTACATATGTTCAAATAAGCTGACAAACGTGGCTATGTGCGATTTTGTCGACACCTTAAACAATAAAATTGACGATAGCGGAAGGTATCTATCCTTTAATTTAAAAAGCAGAGTGATAAAAAGGTGCAACATAAATATAAAGATAGGGGATTATGGCAAGTGGATTAATATGAAAAATAAAAAACTTATCGTAAAAACACAAAAAGGCTTTAAATATTTTATACTTGGAACATATAGATACCGAGATGGGGGCTATGATCTGTTTGTAAGAGTATTGGATTTAAATAAAGATAGCATTACTGTGACGTTCGCTAAAAGAATATGCAATGACAAAATCGAATTCAACATAGACACATTGCATATACCTCAAGAGGTTGTAATAGAGCCCATATGGTAAAGATCAAATTTTTACTTATAATATTTTTTATATCCTTTATTGCAGCATATGCATATAAACCAGGCGCCATAGCTGAAAATCATCAGAATAAAAGCATTGTAACCATTAAAGATAAAAAACCTTTGAATCGGCACAAAACAACGGTTATTCCTACTATTGTTTTGGGTATTTTGGTATTTTTGGTCTCTTCTTTGGTTATTTTTGTACGTATAAGAATATCCAAAACAATCAAAAAAAGGCGTCTATAGCCTGGAGGATTTTACATGAAACAGGAAAAAGATTATGTGGAAGACAATTTTCTAAATAGTGCACTTGAGAGATTAAGAGCAAATTATTTCTCAAAAAGAGAAAAGGTTGAAAAACTGTTTGATATCGAAAGCATGAAAGACAAAGTTCAATCTATTAAGGAAAAATCCATAAACGCCCTGGAAATAAACCTTCCAAAGTTCATAGACATATTAAAAAAACGCAATATCTATACTTCATTTGCAGACAACAAACAAGAAGCTCAAGAGGTAATATTAAATATACTGCAGGAAAATAATGTAAAAAAGATAGTTAAATCAAAATCTTTAACAACAGAAGAAATAGAATTAAACAGCTTTTTGGATGAACACAACTTTGAGGTTGTTGAAACAGATTTGGGTGAATGGCTTGTGCAGATAAATCATGAACCCCCAACACACATGACCGCACCTGCAATACACATGCCCAAAGAAAAGATAAACGAACTTCTAAACAAAACATTTAACGCTACCCTGCCGGTTGAGCCCAAAACTATGGTCGATTTTTCAAAGAATAAAATTAAAGAACACTTTTCAAGTGCTCAATGTGGGATAATAGGCTCAAACGTACTATCTCTTGAAAGCGGATCATTTTTTATTGTAAGTAACGAGGGCAATATTCAAAATGTTATAAGGCAAAAAACTGTTATATGTGTTGTAGGTATAGATAAAATTGTAGAAACGGACAGAGAGGCTTTTGATATACTGGAGCTTCTTCCAAAAGCCGCAACGGGACAAATTACAACGAGCTACATAGACATACTTAAAAAACCATTCGGTAAATTTTATGTAGTTTTTATTGATAACGGAAGAAGAAAAGTGAAAAAAGACGAAAACTTCAGAGAGATATTGAACTGTATCCGCTGCGGCGCATGTCAAAACGCATGTCCGGTTTATACAACAGTAGGAGGAGAGTTTTTTAGGGGTAAAACATATGCAGGACCCATAGGTATTCTGCTTTCGTATCTTATTAACGATACACCCGATATAAAAAGATATACAGAGCTATGCACAGGATGTATGGCGTGTGACGAGATATGCTCTTCAAAAATAGGCCTTCAACATTTAATTATGACAATAAAATCAAAATACACAAAAAGCACACCCGGTATTAAAGGTTTGATCATAAAACATATTGAAAACCGATATAAACTTTTAAGAATAGGAACATACTTGAGCCATTTTCTCTTTAGAAAAGAGCTAAAAACCCATATAAAAAGTATAGATAGATATTTGGGCAACAATTTCAGACCTCTTCCCGGTATTAAGAAATCATTTGATATAATAAAAACAGAGTCTTCATCCATAGGTTTGTTTGCAGGCTGTTCAACAAATTTCCTCTATACAAACATAGGTAAGGATGCACTGTCTGTTGCAAAAAAATTGGGCATAAGCCTTCAGGTTATAAAGCAAAAATCATGTTGCGGTGCGCCCGCTTGGTATAACGGAGAAGATGGATCAGCGAGAGAGGCTGCTGAAATTAATATAGATTATCTAACATCATTAAATTTTGAAAGGATTCTATTTCTCGATCCACACTGCGCTCACATGATAAAAAGAGACTATACGCTTCTAACACATAACCCAAAAGCCAGAGAATTATCAGAAAAGGTTGTGTGCGCAGGAGCCTTTTTCATAGATTTGATAGAACAAAAGGGTATAAAGACTGAAAGATTAGGTTCATTTATCGGCTATCACCACCCGTGCCATTTAAACAGAGGATTGCATTACTCCCAAAAACTACATAATTTTATAGAAGAAAATGAGCCTAACTTTATAGAGATTAAAGATGCAGATAGATGCTGCGGATTTGCAGGTACATATTCAATTATGCATCCCTATATTTCCAAAAAGCTACTCGAAAACAAGGTCAATTCGGTAACAGACGCACATCTGCAAACATTAATAACAGCATGCCCCGGCTGCATGATGCAGATAGGCGGCGGATTTAAAGTTAAGCATCTAAACATAGAATTATTGCATTTTGTAAGCTATTTGGATAGAATAATATAAAATTCTTGGAGGTTTTAATGTGTTTCAAATACAAAAATAACGAACTATATGTTGAAAATGTCAAGGTTGAAGATATTGTAAAGGATGTCGGAACCCCACTCTATATCTATTCAAGGCAACATTTCACTGAACAATTTGAAAAATTCGATAGAGCTTTTTCAAGAAAACACATCATATCCTTTGCAATTAAAGCAAACAGCAATCTAAGTGTTATAAAAACATTCGCCGAATTAGGCAGTGGTGCGGATATTGTATCTAAGGGTGAGCTTTTCAGGGCACTCAAGGCTGGAGTAGATCCGAAGAAAATAGTTTTTAGTGGCGTTGCAAAAACAGATGACGAAATAGAATATGCACTTAAAAACGATATAATGATGATAAACCTTGAATCCAAAGATGAACTTTATGCTGTTAACAGGATTGCAGAAAAACTCGGCACAAAGGGTAGAATAGCATTTAGAGTTAATCCTGAGGTTGACCCAAAGACTCACCCCTACATCTCAACAGGATTGAAAAAAAACAAATTTGGTATACCTTACGAAGAAACCCTGGATGCATACATCGAGGCAGACAAACTTGATAATATAGAAATATATGGAATTCAATTTCATATAGGCAGCCAGCTTTTAGATTCAACGCCCATCTATGATGCCTCTATAAAGGTTGCAGATATCATAAAACAGTTGAGTAAAAAAGGCATAGAAATAAAAGCAATAGATGTGGGTGGCGGACTTGGCATTGTCTATAATAAAAAAACAGACAATCCGGCTTCCGTTGAAACCTACATAAAGCAGGTTGAGAAGGCTTTTAAAGATTTTCCAAACGCCATACTTGTGTGTGAGCCGGGGAGATTTCTTGTCGGAAACGGCGGCATAATGGTAACAAAGGTTGTGTATCATAAAACAAATGGCAAAAAGAACTTCATGATTGTCGATGCGGGAATGAATGATCTTTTGAGGCCGTCTTTATACGGTGCATACCATGAAATTCAGCCTGTAGAAATAAAAAACAAACCCAGAATTATGTGTGATATTGTAGGTCCGATATGTGAAACCGGAGATTTTCTGGCAAGAGACTATGAAATCGAAGATGTTGAAAACGGTAAATACCTTTCCGTATTCAGCGCTGGTGCATATGGATTTACAATGTCAAGCAACTACAATTCCAGACCAAAAGCCTGTGAGATCATGGTTAACGGAAATTCATACAAAACGGTAAGAAAAAGGGAATCTCTCGAAGATCTTATTAAAGGTGAAGTGCTATTATGAAAAAAATACCATTTTTCAAGATGAACGGAAGCGGCAACGATTTTATTATTATAAACAATAGAGAAAATATAGTCGAAGAAAATATAGATTTATCCATTAAAGATTTTGTCGTTAAGGTCTGTAAAAGAGCACTTTCTATAGGTGCAGATGGTTTGATATTGATAGAAGATGATGATGAATACGATTTTAGATGGAGATTTTTTAATAACGATGGTGGAGAGGTAGAAATGTGCGGAAACGGCTCAAGATGTGCGGCAAGATTTGCATATTTAAACAACCTTGCTCCGCTGAGTATGAAATTTAGAACACTCGCAGGTGTTATAGAAGCTCAAATTACAGGTCTAAAAACAGTCAAAGTCCAACTGACAATGCCAAAAAACTATAAAAAGGACATAGAACTTGAGGGCATTGAATACAAGGCAAATTTCATCAATACAGGTGTCCCTCATGTTGTGTATTTTGTGGACAGTGTAGACAGTGTGGATATAAAAGATATAGGGTCAAAAACAAGGTATCACGAATATTTTTCACCGGATGGGACAAATGCCAATTTTGTTGAAGTTATAAATGAAGACAATATAAAGATTAGAACTTATGAGCGTGGAGTTGAAGATGAAACTTTGGCATGCGGAACAGGCTCTGTTGCAGCAGCAATTATAGCCATGTTAAACAACCTCGTACACTCTCCGGTTAGCGTACATACAAAAAGCGGCAATATCCTGAAGGTCTATGTTGATGCAGAAAACGGAGCAATAAAAAATGTTTTCTTGGAAGGGGACGCAAAATTAACATACATAGGCACAATGACAGAAGAGGCATGGAACTATTAAATTTTAGGAGGGGGATGATATGTTTGAATTAAAGGGGGCTATGGTCGCAATTGTTACACCTTTCAAAGACGGAGAGGTGGATGAAGACGCTTTCAGAGTACTTATAAAAAGACAGATAGATGCCGGAATAGATGGTATAGTACCCTGCGGAACAACCGGAGAAGCCGCAACTATGGATATAAGAGAATATGAAAAGGTTGTCGGTATAACAGTTGATGAATGCAAGGGCAAAGTTCCGGTATTGGCGGGCGCAGGCACAAATAATACAAAAAAGGTTATTGAACTTGCGAAATTGGCAGAAAGCACAGGGGCTGATGCCATTCTCTCTGTTGCACCTTACTACAACAAACCAACGCAGGAGGGCCTATATCAACACTATAAAACTATTGCAGAAAATATAGAAATAGGTCTTGTCCTATACAATGTTCCGGGTAGAACAAGTGTTAATATACTGCCTGAAACAGCCATAAGACTCTCTCAAATTGACAATATAGTAGGTATCAAAGAGGCAAGTGGCTCTCTCAATCAAGTTTCAACTATTATTGAAGGTAAAGCCGATAATTTTAATGTAATAAGCGGTGATGATTTCCTTACACTACCCATGATGTCAATTGGGGCAACGGGAATCATCTCAGTAACGGCAAATGTAGAACCTAATCTTGTTGCAGATCAATATGATGCAATAGTAAGTGGTGATTACGAATTGGCAAAGGATCTGCACCATAAACTATTTAAGCTGCATGAAGCAATGTTTATTGAAACAAACCCTATACCCGTAAAAACGGCAGTTCATCTGATGGGTTTTATAGATGAGGAATTCAGGTTGCCTCTGTGCAAAATGAATGATAGCAACAAAGAAAAATTAAAAAGTATTTTAAAGAAAATGAAGCTTATAAAATAAGAGGAGAAATATTATGATAAGAGCAATAGTAAGTGGTGCCTGTGGGAAGATGGGTAAGAGATTATGCACATTAATAGAGAGTGATAGCTCCCTTGAGCTTGTCGGAGCTTTAGAGCATAAAGAGTCCAAAGATATAGGCAAAGACATAGGGGTAGTATGCGGTTTTGGAGAAAAGGGCGTTGAGATAAAATCTGATATGAATGATGTTATAAACGAAGGAGAGGTTATTATAGAATTTTCAACACCTCAGGCCACACTCTCCCATGTGAGAATTGCTGCTGAGAATAAAAAGGCTATGGTTATAGGAACAACGGGACTATCCAAGGAAGAAATTGAACAGATAAAAAAACTTTCCGTAAGAATACCTATAATGCTTGCGCCAAATATGAGCCTTGGCGTCAATATACTATTTAAATTGGTTGAAGATACGGCAAAAATTCTTGGCGAAGACTATGATATAGAGATAGTAGAAATGCATCATAGGTTTAAAAATGATGCACCGAGCGGAACAGCTCTGAAATTGGCAGAGCATGCGGCTAACGGACTTGGAGAAAATTTAGAAGATGTTGCAGTATTTGGCAGGCATGGCCTGATAGGAGAAAGAAAAAAGAAAGAAATAGGTATTATGAGTTTGCGAGGTGGCGACGTTGTTGGTGACCATACGGTTATTTTTGCCGGAATGGGAGAGAGACTTGAACTAACACATAAAGCCACATCAAGGGATACATTTGCACTTGGAGCACTTAAAGGTGCAAAGTGGATTATAGACAAGGTTCCCGGTTTATACAATATGCAAAACGTTTTGGGAATCAAATGAAACTGAAAGAATACTGTGGAATAGTTGGTATTTATAACAAAAAAGAGGCAGCAAACTATGCCTATCTCGGTTTACACGCCCTTCAACACAGAGGACAGGAAGCTGCCGGTATTATTTCCTCGGACGGCACTCAATTTTTTGAGCATAAGGGTTATGGTCTTGTAAATGAGGTGTTCAATCAAGATTCGATAAATTCCTTAAAGGGTAAAATAGCTATAGGCCATAACAGATATTCAACATTTGGCGATAACTCCATTGCAAATATCCAGCCACTTTCCGCCCAATTTCATATGGGTAAAGTAGCTATAGCCCATAACGGCAATATTATAAATGCAAATAAAATAAAAAACGAGCTTGTTGAGGATGGAGCTATATTTAATTCCAACTCCGACACAGAGGTTATAATCCACCTTATAGCAAGAAGCAAAAAAACAACATTCTTCGAAAGACTTAAAGATGCCCTAAGGGTCTTGAAGGGTGCATTTTCCCTTGTTGTTATGAGAAATGATGAACTATATGCAATAAGAGATCCTTGGGGCTTCAGGCCGCTTTCAATGGGTAAACTTGACGACTCCATAGTTTTTGCAAGCGAAACATGCGCGTTTGATTTGATAGGGGCGGAATTTATAAAAGACATAGAACCCGGAGAGATAGTTGTTGTCGGAAATGAGGGTGTGAAACACTACAAAAATGTATTTGACAATGTAAACGAATCCAAATGTGTTTTTGAATACATATATTTTGCCCGTCCAGATTCGTATCTTTGGGGTAAAAACATATATTCAATAAGAAAAAAGATGGGCGAGGTGCTGGCTGAAGAATCACCGGTTGATGCAGATATCGTTATACCTACACCCGATTCAGGAGTTCCCGCAGCGTTGGGATATTCTCAAAAATCAAATATACCATTTGACTTTGGGCTCATAAGAAATCACTATGTAGGAAGAACATTTATAGAGCCAGCCCAATCAATAAGGCATTTAGGTGTCAGACTAAAACTAAATCCCGCAAGGGACGTACTGAACAATAAAAGGGTTATAGTAGTAGATGACTCCATAGTCAGAGGAACAACAAGCAAGAGAATCGTTAAGATGTTAAGAGGTGTGGGCGCAAAAGAGGTACACATCAGAATTGCCTCACCACCTGTAGTATCACCCTGTTTCTATGGCATAGATACGCCTACAAAGAAAGAACTTATAGCCTCGTCGCACACAATAGAGGAAATAAGAAAGTATTCAACGGCTGACTCTTTAGCATATCTCTCTTTAGACGGATTAAAAAGTGTTGTGGGAGACACAAGATATTGCTTTGCTTGTTTTGACGGCAATTATCCTATAGAATTTGACAGATAAAGTATGCAGATAGATAGAAGCTCTTTAAAAACCATAGATAAAAATTCAATTCCATCGGTATTTCACATTCACATTTCAAATAACACCCTATTTATAGATAAAAAATCCGATGGGAAAATATACGGTAACCTGCTTGTCATAGGCGATGATATAGACTATGCATTTAACTTTGCAATAGAGCATAAAGACACAGTGGATTCCATGTTCTTTTTTAATGTAAGCGATGAATCTGTAACAACAATAGCCAGGCCTTTAAAGCAATTACCGGATATAAAAGGAATATTCAGCAAAATTGCAGATATGACAAACGGATTTGAAAAAAGAAAAGAACAACTTGTTTTATCTTCTAAAATAAAGGACTGTCTAACAAAAAAATGTATGGGCATTTTTGAAGCTCCAACGGGCACGGGCAAGAGCCTTGCCTATTTGGTGCCATCCATCTTATACGCCAAAGAAAACAGCAAAAAAGTTGTAATTTCTACAAACACAATCAATCTTCAAAAACAGTTGATAGAGAAGGATCTGCCTGTTTTAAAAAATATAATTGATTTTAATGTTAAGATAGCGCTTGGACGAGAAAACTATCTATGCAAAAGAAAGCTGGATAACCTACTTAAAAAAGGTGATATATTTCTATTTAACAACGATACAAACAAAACAATAAAAGAATTTTTACAAACATCAAAAACGGGATTAAAATCGGATTTTTTCGGTATAAAAAACCGCGTAGATAAGAAAATATGGGACAGTATAAGCAGCACAAGTCTCTCCTGCGCCCATACCAAGTGTCCATATTACAAAAATCGCTGTTTTTATTACCGAGCCCGCCAATCTTTGGAATCCGCGGATTTAATCATAGCAAATCACCACATAGTTCTGTCAGATGCATTGATAAAAGAGGCGAATGTGCTACCTGACTACGATGCTATAATATTTGATGAGGCACACAATCTCGAAAGAAACGCTACAAACTATTTTACTCAGACAGTTTCAACGAGTGAAATAAGGTATCTTTTAGAAAGACTGTATACAAAAAAGAAAAACAAAACAGGCGGGCTGATATTAAATATTAACAACGAAATAGTACAGGAAAGATTCATAAAATCCATTGAGCAAGCCAAAGAGGCTCTGAAGAAAGAACCCGATTTTCTAAGGGTAAAAGAGTCGTTTGAATTAACTATTGATGACTCCAATACAGAACTCATACGTACCTATATTGAAGATCTGCAAGACAAATTAAACGGTGTGTGTCTTTCGTTTAAAAAAACAGGAAAAGACGAAACGGATATTGATATAGCAGCTGTAATAGATACATTGAGCGAAAATTTGTCTTTGTTAGATACATTTTTAAACAGTAGCGAAACAGAAAGTGTAAGATGGGTCAAGAAAACACAGAATTATATACATTTCAATATAACACCAACAGATATCTCTCAATATTTGGAGACAAACATATACAACAATGTGGAAAGTGCTATTTTCATATCCGCCACGCTCTCTGTAAACGGTACGTTTAACTTCTTTAAGAAAAATACGGGAATTGAAGATGCAAAGGAATTCATAGCAAAAAACAGTTTTGACTATGAAAATATAAGTAAGTTGATTGTATTGGGTGATGCACCAGTCCCGAATTCACCAAGATATACAGAGTATCTGTCAAAAGCCATGATTAACTTGGCTGAAACGCTAAAGAGCAACAATAAAGGTATTCTGGTTTTATTTACATCTTACAGAATGCTTAACAGCGTTTATGATAACGTTTTTGATACAACCAAAAAACTTGGACTAAGTATACTCAGACAGGGTGAATTTGACAATTTTCAAACACTCAAGATATTCAAAAAAAATAAAGGATTTTTATTTGCTACAAACAGTTTTTGGGAGGGTGTGGATGTCAAGGGCGATGCACTTTCGGTTGTATTTATAACAAGACTTCCATTTGAGGTACCAAATACACCTATAGAACAATCAAGATACAGAATAATGGAACAGCAGGGAATAAATTCGTTTTTTGAATATTCTCTTCCAAAAGCCGTTTTAAGATTTAAGCAAGGATTTGGCAGACTAATAAGAAGCAGAGAGGATAACGGTATAATAATAGTATCGGATTCACGCATAACAAATAAACCGTATGGTAGAATATTTATCGACTCTCTTCCAAAATTAAAAAAAGAGGTAATAAATATTAATGAAATCAAGAGTTCTGTTTGCAATTTTTTTAATAATTATTAGCCTTTCTTCATGCACAACATTCAAAAGCATTAAATCACCTGAAAGTATAAATGGCACTTTTAAGGCATTTTACAACCAAAAACAGTTTGAAGGTTTTTTTAGCATCTCAAAAAACAATTTGAGACTTGATATAGTAAATACATTCGGACTCTCCATATACGGTATTTATGCGCAAAACGAAAAAGTTTTTTTAAAAGACTATCAAACAGGTAAAATTTATAAAAATATAAAAATAAACGGGCAAGATTTATCAACATACAAACAATTTATAGCATACACCATGAAGAATTTTACATCTATGTGCAACAAGAACACAAATAGAAGCATAAAAATACTTACCTGCAAAAAGATAGATAAGAAGATATTGCCCTCATCTATGTTATTTGAAGCTAAAAATAGGCAAAGAATGAGAATTAATTTATACAATATATCCATAAAGAGTTATCGAGGTGCTCAATGAATCTTCAATCAGTAGTTAGTGAGACCACTGC
>CAZFWO010000034.1:0-11007 GCA_964522785.1 uncultured Desulfurellales bacterium | reverse complement strand
TTTTTTTGGACAGAAGAGTCGATACTGTGATATAAAACATGAATGGTAATTGTGTACATGTTGTGTTATTTTAATAAATAAGAGGTTCTATGCTATGAGTGAAATTATAATGTTTACGGGTAAAGGCGGAGTAGGCAAAACTACAATGTCAGTTGCAACAGCTCTCTTTTTCTCTAAATCAAAGAGGACGCTTATTGTCTCGACCGATCCTTCAGGCTCGCTGGAAAGTATTTTCCATGTAAAATTTACAGAAGAGATAGAGTGTATAAAGGAAAATTTAGATGTTGTAGAATTGACGAGAAAAACCGTTTTAAAATTATGGAGAAAGAAGTTTGCAGGCGAGATATATACGGTTCTTTCCTCTTTTTTGCCGGTAAAAGAAGATATAATAGATTATATTGAAGGTGCCCCGGGAATAGATGAGGAGTTTATGCTGGATTATGTTTTGACTGTTCTAAAGTCAAATAGGTATGATTTAATTGTGTGGGATACTGCACCTACTGCATCCATACTGAATCTTCTCAATGTACAGTATCTTTTTTATACCCATTTGACACAGGCTCAAAAGGTTTATTTAAGCCTAAAGAGTGTAGTAAAAAGCGAAAATCCATTGAATCTCATAAAAAAATGGAGAAAGCTTACCGATGAAATAATAAATATGTTAAAAACAGAGGTCTCGACATGGATTGTAACAAACCCGGAGAGACTTCCTGTTGAGCAAGCTGTTTCGCTAAGCGGCGCTCTAAAGAAATTTGGCATAAAAGTGAATGGGTATATCCTGAACAAGCTGCTTTCAAATGATATATGCGAATCCTGCGAGTTCTTAAACTCAAAAAGGGAATATCAAGCAAAGTGGAAGCGGAGTTTATTTCAAAGAAGCGAGCTACCGATAAAGATTGTACCTGAAATAATTGGCGATGTTACGCAGACAGAAAAACTCCTTAAGATTGCCGATATACTGTATGATAATGTATAGCTGAAGCCAAAAACCTATACTGTAGGCTGTGCTTTTTTGATCTCCTCATCAGTAAACGGTTCAAATTCTCTGAAATTATCCACAAATGCTTTTGCCAATTTTTTTAACTGTTTTATGTACTCATCTTTATCATGCCACATTTTTGAGGGTGAGAGTATTTCATTTGGCACATTGGGGCAGTATTTCGGATAGTTTAAATTAAATATGGGCAGTTTTTCTCTTTCTATTTTGTCAAGCCTGTTGTTTAATATAGCCTCTATTATATCCCTTGTATATTGTATGCTTATGCGTTCGCCTCTACCATAGCCGCCCTTTATATATCCAGTATTGACAAGCCAACACTTGACATTGTGTTTTTCTATCTTTTCACCGAGTAGTGTTGCATATACGGATGGTTTAAGTGTCATAAATGGAGAACCGAAACATGTTGAAAATGTGGCTTTTGGTTCTTTGACGCCCTCTTCGGTTCCTGCAACCTTTGCAGTATAGCCGCTCAAGAAATGATACATAGCCTGCTCCTTGCTTAAATATGATACAGGTGGCAAAACGCCAAAAGCGTCGTATGTAAGCATTATTATATTGTTGGGATGCCCTGCAACAGAACCTTCAACAATGTTTGGTATGTGTGTTATCGGATATGAAGCGCGCGTATTTTCTGTTATTGAGTTATCGTTTAAATCTATTCTTCTTGACTCTGGATCTATAACAACATTTTCCAGGATTGTGCCGAATTTTCTTGTTGTTTCATAAATTAGGGGTTCGTCATTTTTCGATAGTCTTATAACCTTTGCATAGCATCCGCCCTCTATGTTGAATACACCGTCATCTCCCCATCCGTGTTCGTCATCACCAATCAGCAGTCTGTTGACATCGCTTGATAGTGTTGTTTTCCCTGTGCCTGAAAGCCCAAAGAAAACGGCAACATCGCCATTTTTACCCATATTAGCACTTGAGTGCATAGTCAGTAAACCTTCTTGGGGTAAAAAGTAATTTGCCATACTAAATACCGCTTTTTTAATTTCGCCTGCATAGCCTGTTCCGCCTATTAAAACCTCTTTTCTTTCAAGATTTATTACAACAAAAGCTTCTGAGTTTGTTCCGTCAATCATTGGTTCAGCCTGAAATTCTGGGATTACAATCAATTTTATTGCAGGCTTGAAGTGCTGTAGTTTAACCTTATCGAGTTCTCGTACAAACATGTTACGAGCAAACAACGAATGCCATGCCCATCTTGATATTACCCTTATTGGTATTCTATGGTCGGGGTGGGCGCATACGTATCCGTCCATGACGTAAATATCTTTTCTTTGTAGGTAGGCTATGACTCTATTATATAGAATATCGTATTTTTCTTTGTCAAAGGCTATGTTTTCTTTTGACCACCAAATCAGATCCTCAGAGGGCTTTTGTTGCACTATAAATCTATTTTCAGGTGACCTGCCAGTATATTTTCCGCTCTTTACAGTAATGGGTCCCAGATGAGCGAGTATGCCTTCGTTATTTTTAACTATTTCTTCATATAGCTGAGGGGATGTTAAATTTCTTTTTACACTGTTTAGGTTTATTATGCCCATTTCTTTAAGAGATTTTGTAATCATTACTCCTCCTAATTTAATTATCTTTTTTAACCAATAAAACTGACCTTATACAAAACTTCACGTGACAATGCTGATAATTTTGCTTAGTATTAACTAAACATAATTATATGCTTTTGTTTTGATAGTTCAATAGTTATTTATAATTTCGTATTCTTTGGATATTTGTTAACTTTACTATACTCCGTTATTTTGCTATATTTTTATCATGAAAATAACGGATTTTTATTTAAACAAAGAAACTGTAGTAAGGTAATCTTTTGTTCTATAAGGTTTTGTTGCCCATAGCTGTTAATCAAACCTTTATTTACAGCTCAAAAGACAGGGTGGAGCACGGAACGAGGGTGCTTGTGTCTTTTAGAGGGAAGCAGAGAATAGGTATAGTGTGGGACGAAGCTATACAAAAACCCGATTATGATACAAAAGAAATAATAAAGGTTTTAGATGAATGTCCTATTGTGGATAGTAGATTAAAAAAGACCATAGAGTTTACGGCATACTACTATCTATCTTTTTTGGGTCTTGTATTAAAGAGTGCATTTCCAAAGAAGGTATTTAGAATAAATGAATCAATCGACTTAAAAAGAGATACTGTAAAGGGTATTGATGTCAATAAAGGCTATGTTCTGAATGAAGAACAGGAAAATATATATAGCAAGATAGAACAAACCAGCTTTGGTGTGAATCTGATATTTGGAGTAACAGGTAGCGGTAAAACCGAAATCTATATGAGAATAATAGAGGATATGGTAAAAAATGGAAAAAAAGCCATTGTGCTTGTGCCGGAAATTGTTCTAACACCTCAATATATAGATGTTTTTTCAAAAAGATTTTCAAGCAGCGTTATAAGCATTATACACTCAAGACTGACGCCAAATAAAAAGTTTAACAACTGGCTTGATTTTGTAAAGGGGAGAACAAGAATATTAATCGGAACAAGGTCTGCCGTTTTTGTGGATTTCAGCGACGTTGGTGTTGTTGTTATTGATGAAGAGAATGACGAATCGTATAAGCAGGAGAGTGAACCCCGTTACAATGCAAAAGATGTTGCCATATACAGGGCTAAACAGCACAATATACCTGCTATCCTGTGTTCAGCCACACCAACACTTGAGACCTACTATAAAAGTATAAGTGGAAAATTTAAGCTTTTTAGGCTGAATAAACGTATAAAAAATATACCACTTCCAACAGTAGAGATAGTTGAGGTAAAGAAAGATGATATAATATCTGACTATGTGTTAGATAAAATAGATGAGACTTTAAGTAAAAATAAGACTGTGGCTGTACTTGCAAATAGAAGGGGATTTTCAAACTATGTTGTATGTGCTGATTGCGGTTATTTGTTTTTGTGTCCCAATTGTAGCGTTTCCTTGACCTACCATAAAAAAACAGGTGATTTAAAGTGCCACTGGTGTGAATCCTCTTTTGATATTCCTGAGGTATGTCCAAAGTGCGGGAGCAGAAATATAGTAAGTAGGGGCATAGGTTCTCAGCAAGTAGAGGAATTTTTAAAGCAGAAATTTAAAGAAAGTGATATAGAGAGGTTTGATAGAGATTCCGTATTGACAAAAAAGGAGTTTGACAGAGTAGTCAGCAAACTTAGAAATGGTGAAATAGACATACTTGTAGGTACTCAAATGTTGTCAAAAGGACATGATATATCAAAAATAGGGTTGGTTATCATATCAAGTTTGGAAGAGTTGTTTGGTGTCCCGGATTTTAGGGCTAAAGAAAAGGCTTTGTCTTTAGTGATTCAAACGGCAGGAAGAAGCGGCAGGCGGGAAGAGGGTAGTGTTATTGTACAGACGCTTTCAAAAGAGAACGATCTTGTTAAATATATAAAAACACACGACTATGAATCCTTCTTGAAGAGTGAAATAGAGAGCAGGAAGGCGTTTGGATATCCTCCATTTGGAAGATTGATACGTATTATAGTGGAAAGCAAGAGTGATGAAAAAGCCAGAATGACGGCTAATGAGATAGGAAGTTTAATAAAAGACAGGTTTGTTGTTTTAGGTCCTTCAAAATGCCCGCTGTTTAAGCTTAGAAATAATTACAGGTATCATATTTTGATTAAGACATCCGATATAATGAAAGCTGTACACTTTCTCGAAAATAACACACGCAATTTCAAAGAAAGGGTGCATTTTGATGTTGACCCGATAAGTTTTTTTTAATATAATGTGTAACTTAATTTTAGAGAGGGGTGATTTTATTGCCAGGAGTAGTTGTTTATGACAACGAAAGCTTCGAGGAAGCACTGAAGCGATTCAAGAAACAGTGCGAAAGAGCTGGTATTCTATCGGAAATTAAAAAGAGAGAGCATTATGAAAAACCCAGTGTCAAGAAAAAGAAAAAGGCTTTGGCGGCAAGAAAAAAATTGCTTAAGCACATGAAAGGCAGAAGATAGCCCCTTAGTTTAAGGGGCTTTTCTTATGAATCATTACCTTTTTAAGTATGCAACACTAAAATGTAAAGAGCTTTTCATAGGTAGACGGGTTACGTCTGTTATTTTTCATTCATCTTCGTCTTTTTCCATATTATTCAAAGATTGCATCTATACTTTGTATGTCAATTTATCATCTCAAAACAGTTTTATTTTTCCCACTCGGCAATCACTGAATCCTTTAAAAATAAACGATATCGCTTTTTTTACATTTTTAAAGAAAAGAATGCCGGGCCTTGTTCTGAAGGCAGTTTTGCAGAGCGAATCAGAAAGGGTGGTGCGTCTATTTTTTGAAGATATAAGGGGTAGTATAAAAAAGGGATTTGTATTGATATTTGAGATGATAGATAGATTGTCGAATGCAATTTTTACGGATGATAACTATATTGTTCTTCAGGCTTATAAGTATATAGAGTCATCGAGGCATATTTTGCCAGGCAGAAAGTATATCTCTCCGCCTGTGGATATGCCTGATGTCCTGGTAGACGATTTTGATAAACTTGCACTTAGATTTAGATATAATGAAAATATACTGGGCGTAAACGGTGCGGTTAGAAGGTTTATCCATAACGAGGATGAGTTTAAAAAATTTGTTAAAACTGCAAGAGAAGCCTTTGAAACCGAAAAATTCGGATTATATCTATATGAGAAAAAATATGTATATCCGTTTAAATTTTATGAGCGTGCAAAACCTGTAGATGAAGACTTTATTTTTGAAAATTTTGTTTTAAAGCCCAAGCAGAATGATTTTCGAAATAAGAAGAATAACTTGAAGAAGGTTGTTGTTAAAAGATTGAACTCTTTAAAACGCAGGTTTCAAAAGGTATACAATGAACTTAAAAATGCTGAAGATGCACAACATTACAGGATTGTTGCGGAAAATTTATTAATCAATCCCAATTTGGATATAGCATATAAAAACAAAATTACAATAAAGGATATCTATTCGTCGAAGGATATAACTATTGAATTAAACCCTAAGCTGAATCTTTTTGACAATGCGCGGAACTATTTTAAAAAATTTAAGAAGGCAAAAAAGGGCAAAAAAATTGTTGAAAAAAGATTGAAAGAGACGAAGTTTGATATAAAATTTGCTCAACAGCTTATTTTTGATATAGAAAATGCAAAAGATGAAAAGGATTTGGAAGATATAAAAGATATTATGTTTAAAGAATCAATATTGAGATCAAATTTGAAGAAAAACAAACAGACAAATTATATACCATATGAGCACAAAAAAATTGAAGGATTCGATGTTTATATAGGAAAGAATGCAAGGGGCAACGACTATGTAACACTAAAACTCTCAAGCAAAAATGATTTGTGGTTTCATGCTCACGAAAGGCCGGGAGCACATCTGATTTTAAAGAACTCAAGTAGATTGCAAAATATAGACGATAGTGTTAAAATCAAATGTGCAGAAGAGGTTGCAAAAAAAACTAAAGCAAAAGAGGGTGAAAAGATTGACATAGACTATACCTACATAAAATATGTGAAAAAACCGAAAGGTTTTAAAACAGGGTTGGTTTTATACAGTAATTTTAAAACATTAAGGATAGATAAAATATGAATCCTGTGGATTTAGTTTTTGGAATTTTTGTTCTCATTATGGCTGTGAAGGGAATTATCAAGGGATTTGTGAAAGAGTTTTTTGGTCTAATTGCTTTGCTTTTAGGTATATTTTTTGCTCATAGCTTTCATGCTGCATTGGGATTAGAGTTTTCGAAACGTATCACTATTAGTGAAACTACAGCCAATATAGTTGCTTTTTTTATAATATTTTTTGTGGTTTATATTGTAACCTTTTTTATCGGTTTGATAGTTTCCTCTATGATAAAAAAAATAGAACTGGGTTTTTTGGATAGGGTGTTTGGTTTTACATTCGGTGTAGCAAAAGCCATGCTTGTTATGGTTGTTATAGTTCTTATATTTGAGAGTTTTTCTTTTTTAAAGACATTATCAAATAGTTTACAAAAAGAATCGTATTTTTATTCTTTGACTGAAAAAATTATATACTCAACCGACATGATTGAAAAATTAGAGCAGGTTGGAGTAAAAAGGAGTAGATAAGATGAGAAAGATGAGGGTGTTTACCACACTGTTGATTTTAATGGCTGTTCTTTATGCTGTCTATGAATATACACCTGTTATTAACGGGAATAGTATCAGCATAAATATAAATTCGCCGGATAATTATTTTTCCAAAAACAAGGCTATAGATATAGATATATCTGATAGAAATTCTGGTATTAAAGAGGTATCCGTTCAGATAATATCAATGAATACTGTAATAAAATTATACGATAAATCCATATCAGACAACTTTGTTAAAAAATTTAAGATTAATTTTAAGACAAATAGGATTATTCCTGATGGTAAAGCTGTCTTGGTTGTAAAGGTGAAAGACTACAGTAAAAACAACTTCTTAAATGGATTCGAGAAAATAGTCAAAAAGGATATAATTGTAGATTCAAAGAAACCGATACTCCACCTTCTAAGCGGTATAGACAGAATAAAGATAACCGGAACATCGATGGCGATATACTACGCTAAGGACAATAATTTAGAAAATGTGTATCTTGGTGTAACACATGATGGAAAGATTGACAAGTTCAAGTCATTCAGTGCGGAGAGTTTGTTTAATAAAAAGGATGTTTACTTGAGTTTCTTTACATATCGACTAAGCAATAATAAAGATTATTCAACCGATATTTATGCAGTGGATAAAGCGGGGAATATATCTAAACTGCATATACCCGTGTACTATTCCGACATAAAACTTAGAAAGAGTAAAATCAATATAACAGACAATTTTATACAAAATAAAGTTATAACAATTATGGAAAACAGAAACTTGACAGAAAAAGATAGCTTGCTTAAGGACTTTTTGTATGTGAACAATGTTGAAAGAGAAGAAGACACAAAAAAGATAAAACAGATATGCAGAGCATCTGAACCTAAATTCTTATGGAAGGGCAGGTTCGAGCAGTTAAAGAACTCTAAAGTAACCGCAACATTCGCAGATAAGAGATTTTATTATTATAAAGGTAAGATGGTAGATATTAAATATCATATGGGCTATGATCTTGCCAGTATAAGGAACGCCAGGGTAAATGCCGCAAACAACGGAAGGGTTGTTTTTGAAGGATATCTTGGTATATATGGCAATACCTTGATAATAGATCATGGTTATGGAATATTCAGCCTATATGCCCATTTAAGCGATTTTCTCGTTGACGTTGGAGACTATGTAAAAAAAGGGCAATATGTTGCAATAACAGATACCAGCGGATTGGCAGGCGGCGATCATCTGCACTTTGATATTCTTGTGGATGGTTATTACGCAAATCCCATAGAGTGGTGGGATAGAAAATGGATAAAGAATCATATTTCATCGATTATCAAAGAGGCAAGAACAAGGCTTTCTCTATTAGAGTAAAACCTGGATGCATTTTGATATAGACCCTACAAAAGAGCCCATTTTCAAAAGCATCATTTACCTCTCTGTGCCTATGATACTTGAGATGGGAGCTCAGAATATATTTAATCTTGTAGATACCTACTTTGTTTCCCGAATTGCTTATGAGGCGATAGGCGCGCTTGTAACATCAAGTATGATTATGCTAATTTTTGTGAGTGTGGCAGTAGGTATTTCCACGGCTACAGGAATATATGTGGCAACATACTGGGGTGCTAAGAAATACAACAGGACAAAGCTTCTATATTCAAATTCCTTATTGCTGTCATGCTTTGTTTCTGTATTTTTCAGTATAGCGGTTTATGCTTTTATACCTCAAATACTGCATCTTGTCGGATTAGAGGGTATGACCCTTGTTTATGCCAAAGAGTATTTAAGTGTATCTATTGTGGGGCTTGTGCTAAATTTTGTATTTTCTCTGAACAATTCAACTATACGTTCACTTTCTTTACCGTCAATAGCCTTAAGGGTTATGATTTTATCCAATCTGTTGAATATTGTATTTGACCCATTTTTTATATTTTATATTGGTCTTGGTATAAAGGGTGCGGCACTCTCTACTATTGTCTCCATATTTTTTGGTGTTATTTTGCAGTTTGTATTGCTCTATAGGCACAAAATTTACTATATCGGTTTGAGAATTAATGCACAAATGATGAAAAATATAATAAGAAAAGGCATCTTCGCAAGCCTTCAGCTATTTTTTAGGATATCAAGCATGCTTGTTTTAATTAAGATTATAGGTTCCATATCACAGATGGCAATCTCTGCATACGGTGCGGTAATCAGAATATATCAGGTTTTACTATTTATGGTTTTTGGCGTTGCCAATGCATCCTTTGTGATAACGGGACAGAATTTCGGCGCAAGATTGATGCATAGAGCTAAAAAAAGCGCTTTCTTGATTATTTTCTTGGCTGTAATTTTTATAGGTGGACTTGATTTGATTCTTTACATTAGTCGTGATTTTATGATATCGCTGTTTATTAAGGATGGTATGGTGAAAAGTATAGCTGAAAACTTAATGCTGTTTTATGCTGTCAGTTATCCCTTTGTTGTGGCGTCAACCATATCTTCGAGAACATCCATGGCTCTCCACGATACAAAAAGGCCAAGTATGGTTAATCTATTTAACCTGTGGTTTTTCCAATTGCCCCTTGCCTATTTTTTATCATTAAAATTTAACGAAACAGGGGTTTGGGTAGCTATAGCCATTTCCAATATTACAGCTTTTTTATTTAATTTTTATATAATGTGTGTTAATTTGAACAGGGGTGTAAAATGAAAATATTAACAGCTAAATATCTGTTTGATGGTGAGCGGCTCTCGGAAAACAGAGCAGTAGTCATAAACAATAACACAGTAATGGATGTTGATAATATTAATGTTATTAAAAAGATATACAACACCATTGCAGTAGAAGATTTTGGCGAGGGTGTTCTATTCCCGGGTTTTATCAACCTTCACACACATCTGGAGTTATCACACTTAAAAGGCAAACTTCCTATGAAAAGAGGTTTTATTGAATGGCTCGAAAATATTATTTTAGCAAAGAAAGAGTCTATTTGTGAAAACGACATAAAAAAGGCTATGCTAAATGGTATTGATGAACTGTATAAAAGCGGTGTAAGGGTTGTAGGCGACATAAGCAATACGCTTATTTCTTGCCCGTTTTTGGAACAGTATATGCCGAAAAGTACAGTATTTTTTGAAAATTATGGATTAAAAAAAGAGAAGGCATGCGAGGCAAAGAAAAATCTTGCGCAGATTATGGAAATAAACACTAAAAAATATAAAAAAATAACCATTGCGCCTACGGTACACTCTGTATACTCTACGAATGGATGTTTAATTGACTATATTGCAAATTTTGACAGGTGCTTGCCCTTTTCCATACATTTTCTTGAGAACCGCTACGAAAAAGATTTTTTACGTTCAAAGGGTGAACTGTTTGAAATACTGAACGATTTTGGATTAATTGATAGTGAATTAAACTACAAAAGTATATTCAACTATATGGCTTCTGTTAATGCATTAAGAGAAAATACTGTTTTTGTTCATTGTGTTTATGCCGACGAGAACGAACTTGAAAAAATTAAACGATTAAACGGTACAGTATGTCTGTGTTTGAGAAGCAATAAGTATATATCGGATGAACTTCCAGATGTTTATGCTATTGAGAGAAGTTGCGTAAATATAGGTATAGGTACAGATAGTTTGGCAAGCAATTGGAATTTAAATTTTTTGGATGAGATGAGGTTTATATATAGAAACTTTAACAAATTAAACCCCGAGAATATTTTTAAATGGGCTATAAAGGGCTCTGCAAATGCTTTAGGTTTGAATATGGGGTTTAAAAAGGGTTATCTGGCATACGATTTTTTTTATAAAACAAACACAAATTCACCACTTTCAGAAATTTTGTGTAATGTCGATTAGAATAAAAAAGAGGGAAGATATCCTTCTAAGAGACCATTGCATAATTCATATTTCTTATCAAGTTCTCGAA
>CAZFWO010000033.1:5477-11416 GCA_964522785.1 uncultured Desulfurellales bacterium | reverse complement strand
ATTAAAACCTGATTGAAGCAAAAGAATTAAGAAGATTTATGCACAAAAAGCAGAGTTGTATCATCGTATAAACCTTTACCGTTAACAAATGACAACAACTCTTGTTTCAAAGCCATCAGCACATCTGTATCCTGTTCTATACAATTTTTAACCATTTCAAGCATTCTGCCCTCAGAAAACTCATCACCATCTTTATTTACAGCATCGGTTATGCCATCTGTGTAAACCAGTAGAGCATCAAAGTCATTCAAATCCATCGTTTGAACATTAAAGTTTACATCTTCGAACACACCAATGGGTATATTGCCCGATAGGGTTGTTGTAAATAAAGCATTATCTTTAACAAAAAGCGGCGGGTTATGGCCGGCATTGCAGAATTGCAAAATGCCACTTTCTGTGTCAATCACGCCTATAAACATCGTGGCAAATGCGTTTTTTATGGTTGATGCAAGGTGGTTATTTAAAAAGCTCATTATTTTTTCAATGGATATCGGTTTTTCTGATAACACATCAAGCATACTCTTTACGATTACAGCATACAAAACAGCAGATATACCTTTGCCAGATACATCACCAACATAAAACAACACACTTTTATTATCAATTCTATTCACGCCGTAAAAATCACCACCAACCCTATATGTCCACTCGCTAAAGGCTTCAAATTTAAATCCGTTTATACTTTTCTTTAGCTGATGGGGAATAAATGAACCTTGAATCTTTCTTGCAAGCTCAATCTCATTCTCCATCTTGGTCTTTTCCTTTAACTCTTCAATGAGTTCCTTTAATGACTTTTGCATCACATCCAGCGCATCGGCAACACTCTTTGACTCATCGCTTAAGTTTTTGGGCAGCTCAACATCAAAGTTGCCTTTGGCTATCTTTTTTGAGATGGCCTTTATTTTTGCAACATCGTCCGTAACTTTTTTTGATATAAAAACGATTAAGAAAACAACTAAAAAAAGACCCGCTACAACTACAACTGCAAAATAAACCTCAAACCGCCTCAAAGGCAAAAAAAGCTCACTTTCAGGAAATGTAACGCCAATAATCCAATCTGTGCCTCTGATTGGCGTGTAGTAGATTAAGTAGCTCTCGGAGTTTGCCTTAATGGTTGTATAACTATCACTGATGCCTTTTGATTTCAGTGCCATGCTTTTTTCAGAGTGGCTTAGAATCTCTTCTATGCCTTTTCCCATCACCTGTTTGTTGTTAAGTGGAGCTAAAACATCACCGGCGCTGTTAAACAAAAAAGCGCCACCACTTTTTAAGATTTTTATACCTTTAACTATCCTTGAAAGAAAACCGATGCTAACATCTGACGTTGCAACACCAACTATCCTGCCATGCTTATCTTTTATCAGTGCGGAATAGGTGCTCATCCAGACATTTCCGCCACCTTTGTCAAAATACGGCCTGCTCCACAGGTTTTTCTTAAGCTTCAAAGGCCGCCTAAACCAATCCCATTTAAGATAATCATAAGTCGGTGGTATTAAGTCCTTTTTAAAAATCATGCCATTTCTCTGGTAAAAGTACGGACAAAAATACTTCTTATTAGGTGCATGCTCCGGCAGGACTGCCAAGGACATACCGTATATGTAGCGATTTTTTTCAATATCCTCCTGCATCAGTTTCTCTATTTTTACTATGCTTGAAAGATTTTGCCCAAAAAGTGTTGCAATCCCCTTCGGCTTTTGTGATACGGCAAATGTGATGTTCTCAACGTTCCTTGCAGCGCCAACAGAAAGCATCTTAGCCTTCAACATCGTCTTTTCATATAGAATCCGTTTTGTATAGCCCTCAACAAGCAAAAGCAAGGCAAGGAATATAGGTAAAAGCCCGAGCATTAGGTAAAATATAAGCCTTGTCTTTATACTCTTAAATCTTAACATTTATAACATTCAGCCCTTTTTTTCTACCATATTTAAAATCTCTTGACATGCTAAAAACCAAAAAAAGGCCCATCCCACCCTCTTTCTTGTCTTGACCAAACGGCTCATCAACTCGCTCATCCCTATGTTTAGTCGGATCAAACGCCTCACCATCATAGCTTAGTTCAATCTCAACCGCCCCGCCAGTTTGTTTAACATCAACTACAAAAAAACTGGTATTAAGCTTAACTGCATGCTTAAAGATGTTCGTAACAAGTTCCTCATAGACAAGCCGAACCTTAAAACAAACACCGTTATCCTCAAATTTTTCATACTCACAAAATTTTTCAATAAAAGTAATCGCATCCTTCAATGAACTATCAGCTAAACTAAACCTTGCTCTCATTTTCTATCTCATCAATCTTTTTCAAAAATGAATAAAATCCCGTTATTGTTATAACATTATCAATCATCTCATTGGGTTTGTAGATGCAAACACTTTTACCTATGCTATTTCTATTTTTTGCAGCTAAGACAAGGATTTGCAGACCAGCACTACTTATATAATCAAGCTTCTCAAAATCAAACAGCACATCCTTATCGCTGTTTTTTAAACCCTCATTGACCTTATCGCCCACCTCTTTTGCATTCAATGAATCAAGCTTGCCTTTTATTGATACAATTAGATAATCGTTAGAATCTTTAAATTCAACACACATCAAGCCACCCCTTTTTATTTGCGATTATCCACAACAAGCCTAATTTTTCCCGTTTTTGGATTTCTATCGATACCGCCAAGCGGCAAAATCTCAATATCTAAATCCTCAATCAAGCCATCATTAAACATAGTGCGAAGCTCTTTTGACTTTGAGTAGATAATCTTTTTAAGTCTTTCTTTAATATCATCTAAATTTAATTTATCGTTTAATGCTTCTACCCTAACCCTTAACCTATCTTTTTTATTTACAATCTCACCAACCATCTGAAAATGGTTACTCAAACCATAAATTTCTGCTATGCTTTCCGATATCACCTCAGGATGTATGTTGCCGCCGCCAACAATTAAGACATCGTCGCTCCTGCCCAAAAGCTCAAATGTTTTAACCCTTCTACCGCATTTGCATTCAAGCTTAACCCATCTGCCCATATCGCCTACTTCATAGCGAATTGTCGGCATCAATTTTCTATGTAGATTTGTAACAACAATTCTACCAACCTCACCAGCCCTGCACGGTTCGTTGTTTTCATTTAAAATCTCAACAAAGTGCAAATCCTCATGGACATGGTGCAATGCTCCATCAAGATAAGAGCATTGAAAACCAATAGCACCCGTATCGTTTGTTGTATAGCCTGTTGATGCAAACTTTTTAACACCTAAAACCTTTTTCAAATATGCTTTGGCCTCATCAAAAAGATGCTCACCGCCTGTTATAATTTTGTCAATTTTCAAATCAATACCGTTCTTTTCAACATACTCAGCAATTGATATTGCAACAGATGGAATAGTTATAAATGTATTTGCACCAAATGTTACCATAGAGTCAACAATTGTTTCAAGCTCTATATTTCCGCCAATTGGCAAAATTCTGCAGCCCACAAATTCCAATGCAGTATTATACGAGACAAAAGATGCCCACATATTGCCGGCAAACAGCAGGTTTGCCACCGTATCATTTTCATTAATGATGGAGAGCTTTAGGCCCTTTGCAAGCTTATGAGCATTAAATAGCTGCTCTTCTATTGTTCTATAAACAACCTTCGGCTTACCCGTTGTTCCGCCGCTTGAAAAGACATAGCCTCCTGAAAAATCTTTTGTTAAAAGCCCGCTGCCCATCGGCGGTAGGTATTTTTTATAATCATCACCCGTCATTAAGGGAAGTTTATAAAAATCATCAAAACTGTTAATTTCAATATCCCCGTAGCGCTCTTTTAATAGCGGTGAGTGTTTTTTTGCATAATCTACAATCAGTTTAAGTCTTTTAAGTGTAATCTTACTTCTCTTATCATCATCTAAAAAATCAAAATAATCATCTTTTTCTTCGTATTTATGCTTAGATATATCAAAATCCCACTCAGCTTCTTTTGAGTCCCTGGCAAGCGAAATCCATCTTATAAGTTCAGCCAAACCCTTTGTGCCGTCGTGGGGCGTTCCATGCTTTCTTTGCGACATCATACCAGCTTCGACAAACCTATCAGACCCAATACTTCCAAGCCTACCAGCAAGAGCTTTTGCCGTTTCATCATCTGAAACTATTGCAACACTTTGAACAAACTCACCCATCGGATCAATGTATTTAACAACCTCAAAAACATTATCAATCGGTTTAACAAAGAGCGTCCTATTATGGCATGATATCTGAAACTCCTTGCTCTTTTGGAAAACAACGGTGCTTAAACCAATTTTGCCCACCCTAAAATCTGACCTGCCAAGCGCCTTTTCAACCTTAGCAAGCTCTCTAACCTTGTTTATCTCAACAGCCTCATCATCATAAACCTTTCCTTGAGGCAGATTTTCTGCCCACTCATCGTAAGCTTTGGCAATCTCCTCCATCATAAGGCGAGCATTTTCCTCTTTTTCAACATAAACCACATGGGGCGAAGAACATGCCGATTGCTCCCACATCAAACCATCTTTGGCAATGAGCTTTGCAACCTCTTTTATGCCTCTCTTTTTGAGTTCGCTTTCTTGAACCACAACAAAACTATACTTTGGCCCATATTCAATCAGTTTTGTATGGAGTCCCAAGTCTTTCCTATAGCTAAAAACCGTATCCCTGCCGCCATAAACTACAATAGCATCACACTGCTGTTTTATGGGTTTTTCTATCTTCTCATCTCCGCCCTTCCAATGCAGAAGAGCCATTGCCTTGTGTAAAATTCCAGTATGATCAACCTGCTTTAGACTCTTTGCAAACAAAACAGGAAACAGAGGATCGTTGGTAGACATCTTCATTATGTTGACATTCTTTGTGATTATGCCCTGAACCAGGCTATCCACACCGCCAACAAACACATTACCAGCCGAAACATGCGCAGCAACACCTCGCGGTTTTGCCATGATGTAGCCTTTAAAGTTTTTCTCATAAGTCCACTCATCAAGGTAGCGCATATCGCCTAAATCGGCATTGAGTCTAATTTTTAAATTATGCTCATCCATCATTGAGGTCATTGTCTTTATACCCTCTTTAACCATCTCTTTTGAAAAACCTATCATCGAAGGCAATTTTTGCAGAGCCTCTTTTCTCAATGGATAACTCTCATCAAGCCATAGCTTTGAAAGCCTATTTAGAACCTCAATGATGTCTTCTAATCTTAACTTTTCAATCTCCTTTTTAAGCCTGTGCGCCTCATCCAAGATATTGTAAATGTCGTTGGTCTCAAGGGGCCTGTTAAAATCAACCACCCTGCCAAATATATACATCTCCATTTTATGCCTCCCTCAAAAGCTCACTTGCCGTAATGGCACAGCCCTTGTGTTTCTGTTTTCCCGCCCTGCCAAGTAGTTTTATATAAGGCCTTTCTATACCGCAAGAACAGTTCTCCTCAACAGTGCCGTAGTCGGTTGAAAGGATTGAGATGGTCTGCTGGGCTATGTTGTATGGTGATAAAAAGTGCAGCAAGCCCTTTTGCCCATTTTCCAAAAACTCTAAACTTCCGGGTTTTCTAATAAACGCCAACGAATAGATCGGCACATGGAAATGACCCTCGCCACATGTGATATACGGCACACCGTGTTCAACAAAGCCGTAGATGTCCCTGAATCTATCCCTCTCTACGCCAAAACACTCCTTCATTTCATCCTTAAACTCATCAATAGGGATTTTTTTCTCCTCCTTATCTTTCCAGCCGCCAGCTGTTATAACCATGCTGTTTTTGTGAAACTCAAAGTCTCTTTTAAAATCTTTCAAAAGCAGCGCCGTTTCATACATGAATGCCGGAAATCCAATAAACCGAACGGGCGTATCCTTATCCTTTGCATACGCCTCAAGTGTTTTTAACAAACCCTCCTCATCAAATCTCACAGCCCCCCTGATATTGTGGTTGTTTATCGTATAAAATTTATTCTTT
>CAZFWO010000033.1:3387-5377 GCA_964522785.1 uncultured Desulfurellales bacterium | reverse complement strand
TTGTTGTTGTAGTGAAACTCAAACACCTCTTTTGTTGCCATAAAAAATATATGCTTGCATTCATCTGTGTTGCAAAAGGCATCCTCAATCTCAAAAAGCCTATCAAGATACTCCATTTAATCCTCCTTCACTCGCTTATCCAACAATCTTTTAACCTTGCCCGTTATGGGGCTGCGAGGCAGGCTTCCAAGTTCTGCAAACTCTATGTCAAATTGCTCAATATAGCCAATCTTCTCACCCACCTTCAAAGCATCCATCTGCTCTTTTAAGCTATCTTTAATAGCATCTTTTAGTTTAGCTGAATTTTTAATATCTGATGATTCAATCCTCAAAACAAAGCTCATCTTGTTTGGTTTGATATCCTCAATAACGACCTGATAGTTGACACTTAGGCCGCTTTTGGATACAAATGGCTCAAGTGCTTTTTCAATCTCAGACATCGTGTAGTAGGCACCGCCAAGCTTAAAGTCCTCACCAGCCCTTCCTTCAAGCACAAGAATGGGGTTTTTATCACCACAAGCACAAGGCTCATTTTTGATATATCCCACATCGCCAATCCTATAGCGTATAATCGGAAATGAGAGCCTTTTTAGATTAGTTACTATCAACTCACCCAACTCACCTCTTTTAGCAGTCCTGTTCCTTTCAAAATCGTATATCTCAATAAACTGAAAATCTGTAGGTATGTGGTATTCGTTGGGTTTACAGTGTTTGCATTGATAACCCATAAGCCCGCAGTCTGCACTTGTGTAGCCAGATGATCTTATCTCAATATCACCAAAGGCGTTTTTAATATGCGTCCTTATGTTTTTGCTTAAATGCTCACCCGCATACTGGATCATCCGCACACTTTCAAGTTTTTTGTTTTTCTTCAAAAGCTCATCTGCAATAAACACAAACATCGTAGGCAAGCTTAAGATCACCGTAGGCTTAAACTTCTCAAGAAAATAGACTAATTTTTCAATATCGCTTAAAGCAGAGATGGGCAGATGTACAGCACCAATTCTTTTAATAATCTCATGCCCGCCAAGAAAAGAAGGCCACAGACTGCCTGCAACAAATAGATTTGCAACTATGTCTTTTCTTGTAACACCCAGATTCATCAACGCTTTTGCCTGAACATCGCAAAAAACATCCCATTCGGAGTGCTTCAATGCCGTAAAGCGTGCAATACCGCTTGAGCCGCCGGTTGAGACAATTATCATATCTTCCAACGGCTGGGTGAACATATCCATTGAGTTAGGATATGAGTTGTTGTAGACCTCATCACGTGTTAAAAACCCAATCCTCTGCCAATCTTCATAGCTTGAAATTTTATCAACATTCTTAAGCTTTATTGAATAAAATGGCGATTTTCTCTTGGCAAGCTCAAAAACAACCTTAGCCTGTTCAAGCTGCCTATCCAAACTCCAAAACTTAAACATTTTTCACTCCTTTATTTCTTTATCGGCCTGTGCTTGATTAATGCAGGCTTATTTTTAACCTCAACCAGTCTAACCTCAATCAAATCCATACCGGAGGCATGCTTTAGATTGTCGTATTTTGCATTAAACTCATTTGAATGCGACTTTAAAAAGTCAATGAGTTTATCCTGATACTCATCCGTTAGTTCGCTAACATTATCAAGCGTATAGACTGTAAAAACAAACAGATCAATGCCGTTTTTCTGCATTTTTTCAATCTCAAATAAACCAGCATAGGAATATTGAGTATCAAGGGAGTTTAAGAAATGGCCAACTTCATTAACAGTCAGGTTTGTGCCGTAAAACACAACAGCATCAGACACCCTGCCAAAAACATAGAGTAAATCTTCAGGAAGTTCATCGTATAAATCCTCAGGCATCAAGCCTTTAAGCTTTTCCTTATTCAAAAGCCCGCCCACATCCTTTGTGTTATATCTAATCAAAGGCACAAGCTGGTCTTTTGTAACAACAATCTCAGAATTGATTATCTCAATAAATGCGTGCGGATTTTTTTCAAAAAACATCGG
>CAZFWO010000033.1:0-3287 GCA_964522785.1 uncultured Desulfurellales bacterium | reverse complement strand
CTTTTTGGCCAAAACACCGCGCCAGTCTTTGAGAAACCGCTGGATGCACCAAGCAAGAAACATTTATCAAAATCACCTGTTCTAACGGTTTTCTCAAGAGGATATGCAAGAAGATAGTTATGCTTATCCATTATTGGAATATCCTGCCACTCTTTAACATTTAACTTACCGTTCTTTTTCAAAAAATCTCTGTAAGCTTGAACGCTATCTTTCACATTCTCAAACAACTTCAACTTATCCATAATCTTACCTCAACTCATCAATTGTAAGTAATCTAAAAGCATTTATTAAAATAAATAATCCACTTAAACTAAGAAGCAATTTAATACCTAACCAGTCAACCAAAAAACCGGTTAAAGCATAGCTCAAAGGCATAAGCGATAGGGAAATTGCACTCAAAAAGGCCATTATGCGCCCTAAAACCTCATTTGGCAGGCGCTTCTGCAACAACGATATTATGCTAACATTGGCAAAGTTTAGGAAAAAGCCAACAAAGAACAGGCTTATTAGGCTTACATAGAAGTTTTCAATCAACCCAAAGCTAAAAAAACTCAAACCAACAATGGAAATGGAGGAAACAAGCGCAAACCTTGGGTTAAAATCCTTCTTTAGGCTGCCCAAAACCAAAGATGATAAAAACATACCCACGCCAAATGAGGCCATCATCCAACCAATACCATCTACACCTTTACGGTAAACTTTTGATGCAATAATTGGGATTACTATCGTTATTGAGCTGTAGAAGAAGTTGATCACGGCGGTTTTATCAAGCAATTTTCTTGCAAGCGCATAATCTTTGATTAGGTTTAAACCATCTTTGAATGAATCTATAAAACCCATAGCTTTTGCTTTTATTGCAAGGGCCTTTGTCTTAATACCCCAAAGCAGGCCGGCTGAAAATAAAAACGATATGGCGTTAATCAAAAAGGCATAAGATACACCCAAAGCAGTGATTAAGCCCATACCAAAAATAGGTCCTAAAACGATACTAAAACTTGTTGTGGTCTGGATAATGCCGTTTGCCCTTGTTATCTGGTTTTGCTTTACAACCTGTGGCACTATTGAAAGGGAAGCTGGTGAAAAAAAGGCTTGTGCTATGGACATGATAGTGGTTAGACCTATTAAATAGATTAGGTTTAGCATGCCTGCAAAGGAGAGATATGCTAAAACAAATGTGCAAGCCGACTGAACCAGATCGGTTGTTGCCATAATCCTTTGACGCTTGAACCTATCTGCAAACGAACCGGCAATTGGAGAAACCAAAATACCGGGCAGGGAGAACGAAATCATCACAAGGCCAACGATAAGACCTGATCTACTCCAGGAATACGACAGCCACAGCAAAGCCAAAGAGTGAACGCCATCGCCAATTCTCGATATAAAACGGGAAAAGAAGTATTGCAAAAAATACCTGTTTTCTCTAAACAGGTCTATCAAGATAAAATCTCATGCATACATTTGGTTGAATAATCAAGGATCTTTTTAGCAAAATCGCCATACACCTGAATTTTATTAACATCAATTGCCGTGTTCAGGTACTCAAAGCGCATTATGTCTTTGCAATTTAGGGCATAAGGCAGAATGCCAAGAAAGAAAAACCCTAAACCTTCAGCCTCTTTAACCAAATCACCAATCGGGGCATCGTTTAAAACGATGTTTAAAAAAACTACCTCGGCATCTGTTGTAAGCCTCAAGTTTGAGAATGCACTTTTAAGCTGACTTTTTGTATCCAAACCTATTTTTGAGATATTTATCACACCAAATCCCCAATGTGACATATAACGCGCATAGATGGAGCTTTTTTTGGCTATTTTTTCCCTCTTTGGTGTTTTGGTTTTTATGCCAAGATTGTTATAGATCTTCTCAATTATAGTTTTGTGCTTTTCCGGAATAAAAACAGCCCTTTGTCTTTTACACAATGCTTTATAATACAAAAAACAGCTCACCCTTTCGTTAAGGGGTGTAATTTTCATATTTTTAAAATTCAACTCCTTGGGGACCAATCCAAAGGATATACCACAGGGCTTTGAGCCGAAATGTTCATTTGCCTTTTGTGTTCTAATATGTGTGGTCACGGGTTGTGAGTATAGGCCTTTTAAGTTGAGCCTTTTTGCCTCGCTCTCAAGTTTGCCTCTCAATTTATTCAAGATACCAAAACCCCTATAGACCGGGTCAACAGCGGCCTGACCGAATTCAGCAACGCAGCCCTTCTCATACCGCTCAATGGCGTAATGGCCAACGACATCATCTTTTTGTGTGTCCCTTGCAACAATTGATATGAGTTTACCAGCCCTATTTAGCTGGGATACAGTCTCTGGATAGTACATATCCGGGTTGGGATAGGTGTAGCCATAGGTTTTATAAATCAAAAGCGAGACTTTTTCAGCATCAGACTCTTTGAAGCTATCTATTACTATATTTTCAGCGTGTGGTTCAATTTTTTCTTCTGTTTTAAATGGCAGGTCATACTGGATAATATCCTTCTTTGGACTTTTAAATAAAAGCCTTAACTCTTTACCCTCTTTGCCATGATTTAGCCACAACACCCTATCACAGTTCGCCTTAATGAGTGCAAGATTGGCCTGTTTTAACTCATCTTCTTTTTCTGGCCTATAAAATGGTGCACCCTTATCAACAAATGACACAATGAAATACTTCTCATCAAGAGAAGTCGATATATTTACCTTTTGATCATTTTCAAGAAAACGCAAAACATACAAAAACGCTTCTTCAGCTATAAGCTCAAACTTAGCGGAATTTTGCTCACTAAAGCCAAAAACCTTTGCCGCCTCAACTATAAACTTTTGAATAACCCTTAGAGATACTAAATTTGCATAGATAGTTAATTCAAAACATAGGTTGTTCCTCAAGTCAACTCCCTTCTTTCGGCTGCAAAATAATAGTTAGAAATTAATGTTAAATAATTATTTCGCTTATTAAGTTATATGTTTTTGTGAGGATTGTCAACAGGTTGGTTAAAAATTTAAAGTTATGTAAATGGTTTCGCTGCTCCCCTCAATTTATGTATACAATATAAGAATAAGAAAACTTGGTAACAACAAATCAGTATACATACCCTCTGTTGGAAACCCTAATTATGAGGATTATAAGCTATTTATCTTTTTCCTGAAAAATAACTCTATACTTGCCAATCTTCAATCTTTTTAGGCTTTTGTATTGATCCAGTTATACTATTTGAGACCACTGCATAATATATGGTTTCTTATCAAGTTTGTATATTCCGCATTCAACTGGATACCAATAACGGAATTAGCTGGACACTGTTT
>CAZFWO010000032.1:0-11903 GCA_964522785.1 uncultured Desulfurellales bacterium | reverse complement strand
GCTATTTATAGAATTTAGATGTATTTATAGGTATAATTTTCGGGAAGGGAGGATAGATAAAGTTTTAAGGAAATAAGAAGTTAATTTTGCAAAAAACTTCCAAATAGTTTACATTCTTTAAAATAGAATGGGTGTCGGGTCATATTCGTTTCAAGAGCTTGATAAGAAACAGTATTATATTGTTATTGAGCTATTGTGCTGTGGTCTTAACTGTTAATTTATTATAGTAGATCTTGATATTTTAATTAAAAAACGTAATATAATATATATAAATTTAGATTAGGAGGTGCGTTATGCCAAAAGTAACGTGGATAGGTCATTCAGCGGTGCTTGTGGAGAGTGAAAAGACAAAAATTATTATAGACCCGTTTATAACAGGGAATCCCGATGTAAACTATGGCTTAAAACCTTCAGACATTAAGGTTAACTACATTCTTGTTACACATGGGCATGGTGACCATCTTGGTGATGCCGTAGAGATAGCAAAAAGTAACAATGCTACGCTGATAGCGCCATATGAAGTAGCTATATATTGCACAAATAAAGGTGTTAAAAATGTTCATCCTATGCATATAGGTGGAGCTCACAGATTTAGCAGTGATTTTTGGGTTAAATTGACAATTGCCCATCATGGCAGCGGAATTGAAGAAAATGGAAATATGATTTACGGCGGTAATCCATGTGGATTTGTTGTTGAGATAGGCGGAAAAACAATCTATCACGCCGGCGATACAGGTCTGTTTTTGGATATGCAATTGATAGGCGAATTAAATAAAATAGATTTGGCCATGATTCCTATCGGTGATAATTTTACTATGGGACCAGAAGACGGTGCAAAAGCAGTTGAGTTTCTAAAACCCAAAATGGTGATGCCTATGCACTATCTTGCCTGGGATTTGATTAAACAAGATCCTTATGAGTTTGCAAAACTTGTAGGGAACAGAGCTGAGGTCAAAATACCAAAGCCCGGCGAGGGTTTTGAGCTTTAATTGACTGTATGAACCCCGTATTTTAAATACGGGGTTCATGTTTTTTGACATTAATTGTTGTTAATTAACCTATGCCAGCATTCCTATCCTTAATCCGCCCCAATGCTTTCCCTCAACATGTATAGGCACAGATATATCATACATAGCTTCTCCTGTGTCCCTCATATATGTTTGAACCAATAGAGGCTCTGTGTTTTGAGCTGCGGCCAAACCTGTTTCGTCATTAAATATTCTCATAGAGCGATTCCCTACAAGATCTTTTTCATAATCACCTGTTAAGGGTTTGTCGTATATGGAGTTGTGAGAAGGCAGATAACCGTTATTATCCACAAGCACAACAAACTTAAACTTGGGGTTTTTTGTCAATATATTATCCTCAATAGGCTGTATATACTTCTTCGCAAAGTCTGTAAATTTCGTTTTGTATTTCTGAGGATCTGTATTGGGAACGGGAACATAATTTCTATCCCAGATATCAGGGCTGGAGATTTCACCGTTTTTTATAGCGTTTTCTATTATATCTTCTATTTCTTTTTTACCATCCCTTAAAATTTTATATGTATCCTCAATATAATGGTTAATCTTTATTTTTTTCAATACTGAGAAAGATACATCTGTAACTTCATTGAGATCAACAGACTGTGATACAATGTTATTTAGTTTTGCTGTTACTTCTTTTGTTGTTTGCGTAACGTTCGATACGGTTTGCCCTACCTCTTCAATCGATGCAGACTGCTCCTCAACCGCCGCTGTAATGCTGTTCAACATCTGAGATGCCTCTTCTATTTCCTTTGCAACATTGCCAAAATTATCCTTTATAACCAAAGCACCCTCTCCGCTTTTTTGAATCTTGTCGGCAATCTCTAAGTTTTGAGATATAAGATTACCTGCATTACTGCTCACATTGTTTATCATTTCGCCAATTTCAGCAGCGTTGGACTGAGTTTTTTCAGCCAATTTCCTAACCTCATCGGCAACAACAGCAAATCCCCTTCCAGCTTCTCCGGCTCTTGCTGCCTCTATTGCTGCATTTAGGGCAAGAAGGTTTGTTTGATCTGCTATATCATTAATGACAGAAACTATACCGGATATATTTTTGATATTTAAATCAAGCTCATCTATCAAGACCTTTCCGTCTTTCATCATCTTGACATTGGCTTCTATATCCTTTTCAACCTGCTCTATAACCTCCATTGAAGTTTTGCTTGCTTTTTCTACATTGTTCATAAAGTTGCTAAATTCCTCCACGCTGCTTGAAATATCGGTTATAGCCTTTGCAGAATCGCCCATTGTTGCATTGACCGCATCGAAGTTCTTCATATTTTCATTTATTGCTTTTATAGCTTTGTCAAGCTCGAAGTTGAATTTTGCATTAAATATGCTGGTTTTGCCTGCAGCCGTTATAAGATTACTAAACACATCACTGAGCATATTTTGAAATCCTTCCATAAATGTTTCTAAAAAAGGCAATCCAGGTGTATGAATCTTTTTGCTTAGATCAACCCTTTTGGCGGATAGCATGTTTTCCAGTTCTCTGTTAATACCATTTATATTCAATATTAATGCCTTATAATATACTGCCAGGTTGCTACCAGCGAAAAGTAAAGAAGCAACTACAAAAAACCAAAAGAAATTACCCATGCCTGACATATACCAGGCTATACCACACCCTAAGAATAGTAAAAAAGTTACACCTGTAAATAATAGGACTTTGGATATCATTTTATCCCCCCTTAAAATTTTGTAATTTTAAATATCTTTGCAAGTTCCTTTTGTATACAGACTCAAAAAGCAATAGCTTTTCATGTTATGTAACCCTAAAATGTGCTAATAAACCTATAATGCCACATTTATTATATCTTATTATTGTAAACATCACATGCATTTTAAAACTATAATATATTTAGTCAAGAAAAATATTAATTTTAGACAATTAAGTTTAAATTTATTTAACTCTAAAATCTTTTCTCAAACTCTTATTATCCTGTTTAATACTCCAGACAAGCAAGCTGCCAAAGAAAGCTATAGCAGCATTAAACCCAAAAGCTATACCAAAACCAAAGTGATCGGCTAAAGCACCCACAATGCCCGGTGCAATAGATGATGCAATCATGACCATGCCAAAGACTATTGCTATGTTTGTATCTACCTTGCTTCCACCTACTTCTGCTGCAAATGCGTGCCTTACCGGAATGGATAGTGACATAAAAAATCCCATAAAGAACAGAAATATAATGCTTGTAAAGTGTATAAATAGAAGCAAGGAAACACCCATTAAAAAGTAGCTGTAAGATATTGTCTTCCTTCGTCCAAATCTATCCGATATGAAACCGCCAAGGGGTTGAGCTATCATTCCAGCCAGCAACATGATAGATGCTTTCAAATTTGCATTCAGTATAGTTGCTCCTTTTGCATAAAAATAGGAGGGAAGGAAAGACATAATGCCCCTTGAATAAAACGGTATAACTATAGCAACAAGCCCAAGAAGAATAAGGTCCTTTGTTATGGTGCTTTTTATGTTTGTTTTTGTGGATGTCTCTTTAATTCTTACAAAGAGCATTATAAGGGTAGCCATGATTATTCCTGGTATTGTTACAATCAGGAATGCTTTTGTATTGTATCTCGATAGTAGGTAACCCATGGCTATAGGTGCAAAGAAATATCCCAAAGCTCCACCTGTTCCGTTTATTCCTATTGCCATGCCTTTCCTGTCCTTGAATACAATACTTAAAATGCCCATGCCCTGCGGATGGTATGTTCCCAATCCAATTCCTATAAAAATAGTTACAAAAAGAGCGCAGTAATAAGAATTTGAAATATAGAACAGGAAATATGATACAGAAAGTATCAAAAATCCTGCAATTAATGAAAACTTTCTCTTTGAGTGGCTTTCCGAGAAATGAGCAATAGGAGATTGCATAAGCGCACTCACAAAATAGGGCACACTTAAAAGAAGCCCCGATTGAAAATAGTCTATGTGATATTGCTCTCTTATAAGCGGTAGTGCAGGGGGTATTAAAAGAGAGTACCAGTCATTTACAAAATGGGCTACGGCGATGGTGAAGAGCAGAATAACTGGATTTGTCAAATTTTTCACTTATTGACTCGTTCTACATATTCTCCTGTTCGCGTGTCTATTTTAATAATTTCTCCCTCCTTTAGAAAAAACGGTACCTGAACAATGGCGCCTGTTTCAAGTGTTGCCGGCTTTGAACCTGTAGCTGCAGTATCACCCTTGAAACCCGGCTCTGTTTCAACTATCTTTAGCTCAACGAAGTTGGGCAGAGATACTCCTATTGGAATACCGTTATATAGAAGTATGGAAACATCCTTGTTCTCCTGCACAAATTTTGCAGCATTTCCCATAATTTCTTTTGGAATATTGTATTGTTCATAATTTGCAGTATCCATAAAATGATACCCCTCAGCATCGTTATACAGGTATTGCATAGCCCTCTCTTCAACATCAGCCTTTTCCATCTTTATTCCGGATTTGTATGTTTTATCAACAACATTACCGGTCTTTAGATTTTTTAATTTAACCCTAACAAACGCCTGTCCCTTCCCGGGCCTTACGTGGTCATAATCCACTATCTCGTAAGGATCATTGTCAATTTGTAATTTAACGCCCCTTTTAAATTCATTTGTAGCTATCATATCTCCCATAATAATTCCCCTTTCTTATTCCTCTAATCCTATATTTTTTGCATTGTTTTGAAGGCATTTGGCTACAAACAGTATATGCTCACCCATATCGACTCCGAGCTCTTTTGCCCCAATTTCTATATCTTCTCTGTTTACACCCTTTGCGAAAGCCTTATCCTTAAGTTTTTTCTTGACGGATTTTAGCTTAATATCCTTTAAATTCTTTGTCGGTCTCACAAGTGCATAGGCGTATAAGAACCCGCTCAACTCATCAACAGCAAACAGGGTTTTTGCCATTAGTGTTTTTCTTTCAACACCTGTGTATTGTGCATGACCCATAATAGCCTCTATTATTTCTTCATCAACACCCATTTCTTTGAGAATCTTAGAACCTTCATATGGATGATTGTCGGGATATTTTTCATAGTCAAAATCGTGCAGAAGCCCTGTAATTGCCCATTTTTCCTCATCTTCTCCAAATTTCTCTGCATAGCATCTCATGGCTGTTTCAACACACAAAGCATGTCTCAACAAACTATCACCTGCTGTGTATTTCCTTAATAGTTTTGTTGCTTCATCATAATTCATACTACCGTCCCCCTTTCAATATATGCAGCATTAGTTTATATGAATTTCAACTTTTTTCAAGAAAAGAATTGAGATAAGAGGCGGCAATGTATACAATAAAATAAGAAGGGGTACGATGAACATAACCTTGATTGGAATGCCGGGTGCAGGCAAAAGCACCGTTGGCGTTATTTTGGCAAAGATGCTTTCTTACAAATTTATAGATACGGATATTACAATACAAACTGTGCACAAAACCACACTCCAAGATATAGTTGACCGATTTGGACATTTGAAATTGAGAAAGATAGAAGAAAGCATTACATGCTCAATAAATACGGAAAATAGTGTTATATCTACAGGTGGCAGTGTTATATACAGCAAAAAAGCTATGGAACACCTCAAAAGCATTTCAAAAATAATTTTTCTTGATGTTGATTATGAAAATCTTCTAAAGAGAATAAATAATTTCGATAGCAGAGGTCTTGCAAAATCCAGGGACCAAACGTTCTTGGATCTATACAGAGAAAGAAATGTGCTTTATAAAAAATATGCTCAAGTAACTATAGACTGTAATGCAGTAAGTCAGGAAAATGTAGCCCATCAGATAATGGCTAAGCTTATGCAGAATAATCCGTAAGCCAATAATTCTTGCATAACGAGACCATTGCACAGTATATAGTTTCTTATCAAGTTCTTGAAACGAATAGACCTAAGCACCTATTTTTGTAAAAAACTTTTATTTTCTTAAAAAACTTAATCCACGAAAATATGTGCTGGGTTGTCGTTAAAAAATTCATTTTGAGTTGAAAGAATTTGATAAGAAATTGTAAGAGTATCATTTTATTGCTATGCAGTGGTCTTATAATATTAAATAGTAAACCTTGTTTTTTAAAAGCAATATGCATAGAATAGCAAATTATGTTTAATTCCAAATTGCAAGGTTACTTCAGCGCCCTGTTTGCTACAATGTTTATGGGCAGTTTGGGCGTCTTTGTAAAAAATATAACAGTTAATGCTACTATTATAACATTTTTCAGGCTCTCTATATCGGCTCTGCTTATATTCCTTTTGGTATTTTTTAAAAGAGAACTTGGCAAACTAAAAATATGGCCTTCAAAAAATATATTGATAAGCGGTGTGGCACTTTCCGCAAGTGTTATATTCTATGTTACGTCTATTCAGAGAACGTCGATGTCAAATGCTGTATTTCTGCTGTATTTAGGTCCTGTTTTTGCGTCCTTAGCAGCTTTTTTGTTCTTAAAAGAAAGTTTGAAAAGCATCGACATCATATCTTTATCGCTGTCTGTTTTGGGGCTTCTTTTTATGTTTAGATTTAATCTGCATTTTAAAGATATTGATATATACGGTACAATATGCGGAATATTGGCAGGTCTATCATACGGAGTGATAATAGTTGCAAACAGAACGATAAGATCCGATGTGAGCTTAGAAGCAAGGAGCTTTTATCAATTTTTATCGGGTACACTTTTTGTTATACCTTTTGCGGTTCCTTATTACAACAGTAAACAGATAGCTTCAAATTTTGCTATTTTGGTTGCTATGTCCATTGTATGCGGTTTTTTGGGCATAACACTTATGTTTAATGCCATAAAAAGGCTGCCTGCTGTTGAATACGGTGTTTTATCATACCTTGAGATGTTTTTTGCGGTTATATTCGGTGTATTGTTTTTTAAAGAAAATCTTGATATATTTAAAATAATTGGCGGTTTTCTGATACTATTATCGGGTATGTTGCAGGTGTTTAAAAATCGTATCAGGAAAATTTCCGTATAAAGCCACCTTTTGTTCCTATTTTTAAAAAGCATGGAGAAACTTATCGCATTTTTTAAATTTAAAATAGCTGCTTATTTTATTAAAGCCACAGTAACCCTTGTTTCTTAGTAGCATGCCCTTATATTTTAAAAGATGGGATAAAGCTGTTAGCCTGCCAAAGTAATGAACTTAAACACCTGTAAGAGCTGGGGGAGTTGAGTTGAGTTTAACGGTATGGTTTTTTATTTTTAAGATTATTTGATACTGTTTGATATTGATTTTAAAGCGTTTGAGTGCTGTTTTATCTTATCCTCCAAAAGCCCATTTATGGCATCAATAAAACATTGAATGAGGGGTTTGTTTTGAATGTAGTATCGAACATAATTTGCCTCTTTTTCAACTGATACGATACCTTCTTTCTGGAGGATAGAGAGATGTTTTGATATATTTGACTGACTCTGATTCAGCCGTTTTGCTATATGATTTACACACTTTGGCTTATCTTCCGTTAAGAGATACTCGCAGATTGCAAGACGCAAGGGGTTGGCAAGCGCCTTTGCAATCTGTGACTTGAATTCAAAAATTAACATGTTTTCCATTTCAAATTACAGTTTAATGTTAAATAAACCCAATGTCAATTTAATGGCCACAATAAGCAAAATTACGACATATGTTCTCTTTATCAACTTAGGCTTTGCTTTTTTAACTGTAAAATGAGCGCCGAGTTGAGAGCCGAGCAAAACAGCTACAACAAGAACAATGGTCAATACCGGGTCAAAGTGACCCTCAGCAACATGTCCCAAAAATCCGCTTACTGAAGAAAATGTTACAATATAAGCCGTTGTTCCAGCGGCTCTCTTTGCAGAGTATCCCATGCTCATCAAAATAGGTGCTGCCAAAAAACCGCCGCCTATTCCCAGCATACCGCCTACAAAACCTATTAGTATTCCTGACATTCCTCCATATATAAGTCTTTTTTTAAACTCTATTAACCTATCCTCATCGGGAGCTTTTGATGATATAAAAACCTTTATTGCTGCTGCAAGTACTGCTATAATAAACAAAATCAATACGGTTCTGGTTGGCATAAACTGCACTGTATATGCACCGATTGGTGCTCCTATTATGGCTGATAAGGCAAAAGGCAGAGCACCCTTGTAGTCTATTAATTTAGCTCTATGAAATGGAATCATTGCAAGGGCTGTGTTTAAGCCGTTTAGAAGCAGGCCAAGCGGTATGGCAACACTTTTAAAATCCAAGCCCAGCCATTTCATAACAGGCACATAGACCATACCACCGCCCAATCCAAGCATTGCAAAAAGAAATGATGCCGCCCATATAATTGCAAATGCCAAACCCAGAATGGTTATTGAGAGTGTCATTCTTTACCTCTCAATTAAATGTGTAAAGGTGAAGCAATCCAAGCATACCTTCTTTTCATCCTCAACCCTTAGGTAGTTTTCTGCTACGGCATCGCCGCATTTATCGCAGAACGCTAAGTTAAAGCATGAACCACCTTTCCCTGGATCGTAGTCAAATGGCCCTTCAACCTTCACGATTTCCTCAAGTTTTTTATTGAACAAACCTAAAAATGCAGCCTTTGCCACATCCTGATCTACCTCTGCAGGTGGTATTCCTTTGATTCTGAATTTTGTTATAAACGGTGCATTAAACGCAGCCTGTATAATTTCTGGCCTAACCGTTACCTTAACAGCTTTTTTGTTTTTCTTGTCAATTAGCATATAGGCCCATTTGCCGCGGGGGTCTTTGCTCATTATACCTTTACCGAATGTACACCCCGTAGAAAACTGAACACCGTCTGCAAAACAGCCACCTGCATGGTGATCACCAACATACACTATAACCTCTTTGTCCATACTGAGTTCCCTTGTTGTGCCAAGTGCTTTTAGTCCTGCTAAGCCTGCAAGATAACCCATTGGCATACCACCGCAGAAATGGCCATGGATGTTCAGGGCAGAGTAGAGTAATTCTTTTTCTGTGTCATCTAGGGTTGTAATACTATCCACCACCTCTCTGTGGATTTTGAATTTTTCCTTAAGCTCCATCCGAGCACCTCCTATAAAAATTTCTATTTTGAGTATATTCCAATATTGGAATATGTCAAGACTTTTTTAAGCCTATTTTTCAACTTCTGAAACGCTTAACTGTAAATATAAAAATTTCCTTGTTAAATCCTCTGTTATCACCTACGGGGTGAGAATGGGGTGTATTGATAACCATATTAATTTTGCAACCTTCATATCATTATTTTTCATACTTGCAATGATGATTCTGCATATTACAAATTTATAATATGCAAGCTTTAATAACTATGCTTAGTTTAATAACGTATATTATCGTGTTACAATGACATTAAGCAAAAGATTTTGAATATATAAGTGTTTTTGTATTAAGGATTTAGAGGCATTATGTTTAATTAAAAAAGGGGCGTTTTTATTTTGTGTTGACACATTTCTATTTTGCATTGACAAACAAGAAATAATTTTATAATCTTTTAAAGAGTCTCCGAGTGCATAAACCTAAGGTAAAAAAGCTATGGTTTATGCACCGATAGGGTATAGGTGGAAACGCCTGTGCCTCCCGAAATTTGGAAAGGGGTCTATATGTCTTACTGTGCTGTCTTAAACTTAAATCTATATGTTATATGCGTAATGAGAAAATAGATTACCTCTTTATTTTTTAAAGTTAAGCGCAAATTATAATCAAAATAAAAAAATAGAGAGGTATAAAACATGAAAAATCAAGTAAGGAAAGTTTTGTTCGTAATTGTCATATCTATTTTTTCTTTATCAATATTTACAAACGCCTACGGAGGAACCATAACTGTAAAGGGCGATACAGAAGTAAGGTTAAAGGGATTTTTAGGTTATGAAGGCGGCTATTCCACAAAAGCCACGCCATATTTCTATAAATCAAACACATCAATGAGGGCAAAAAATGATAAAACAAACTTTTCAAGCAGGGCTCAGGCAAGACTAAGCTTTTTGTTTAACAATTCACAAGCTCATACAGCAGGAAATATTACAATGAATTCTTGGCCGAATAATTTTAATTTATTCCTTGCTTATATAAAGCAGCAATTTGGAAATGGTTATTATGTTGTTTTCGGTAAGGATTGGTCTTTAGTCAACCAGAGGCTTTTTCGACTCTCAAGCTTTACCTTCAAGCCCTATGCAGCAGGATTCCAAGGAAGCAAAAGACCCCCTCAGGTTCAAATCGGCTACAAAGATGATTTTGGAGATTATACCTTGAATATGTCCGCTGCCGGCGAATACAGAGACGCCGAGCATGGAATAGTTATAGGTAAAAATATTTCACCATCGGGTAGTGTTTTTTCAGATAGCAATATAATTTCAGAAAGAAAAACCATACCCGCGATTGTTGGTCAAGTTAAGTTGAATTTTAAAACTGGCTTTGGCAGGCCATCTTTGCTTATGGCCTATTATGAAATTCAGCCTGCTTATCTTGGATGTGACAGCGGCGAACATAAGGAAACCTCTTATCTATACAGCTTTGCCTCAAAAATCAATATGCACGGATTTTCCATAATAGGTCAATATCTTCATACGGTAGGGTTTAGCGGCATAGCAGGCATAAAGGGTAACTCTTTAAAAACATATTCATATATCTACAAGAACAATAAAATTATAAAAAGAAAATCCGATGCTTTTGGGTTTGAAGCGGTTTCTCCGTTTATAGGAAAAAGGCTTAAAGTTATTCTTGGTTATGTTTATCTGAATTTCACAAACGATGCAGAATCTGATGACTATTTCCTGAAAAATGAAGTAAGGAGAGTAAAAACAGCCTATATCATGAGCGTTATCAATGTGACAAAACTGACAAAGCTTTTTATGGAATGGGATAACATAAGAACAAGATACGCATCAGACAATAAATTTAATGGTAATTTTAATGAAACCACCGGAAATCAATTCTGGGTTGGCTACAGATATTACTTTTAAAAGGAGGGATGGAAATGAAACGTATGTTAATTCTATTTATATTTATAATTTTTTTTATAACTAACGCTGCTTATGGCTCACAGAATAGCCAGACAAATCATAACGAAAAAAACCACACAGCTATTTCTGCTGCTAACAAACGATATGCCGTTTTATTTCCTATGGCTCTGCCATTCCTATTTATAATAAAAGCTCAAAATGGCATAGTAGGATACCCTGGTTTTGGAATAAAGGCTATTCCTTACTTTTCTGGTAACTTAATACTTAAAAGAGAACCTAATTTCATAAAAAAAACAGTAGATATAGGCTATCCTATGGAGCCAAATATAGAAACAATAGTGAAACTTCATCCGGATTTTGTTATTGGTAACAGTTTTACAAAAATCACAAACAGAAGAATAGAGCATTACGGCATTCCTGTAGTAACATTTTCAGGGGCGTTCGGAACAATTGATCAATTACTTAAAGACATTGCCAGATTAAGAATATACATAGGTCACACAAAGCAAACAGAAAAATATATAAAATACTATAAAAACACTATATTTTATGTGCATAAACATTTAAAAAATACAAAAAAACGTCCAACAATTTTGTATTTAAGCTACGAAGGCCCAAAAGGCAATAAACTTACATCAGGCGGCAGGTTCAACACTTTAATAAATGATATTATTAGAAAAGCCGGATGTATCAGCGTTTCAAGAAGAGTACCTGGGATGTTCGGCTTAATTTCTACAGAAGATATAATAAAATGGAACCCGGACTTCATAATATTAGGGAATGGGGGAGACGCAAAAGGTATATATGATAACAAACTGCTGAAGTATGTAAATGCGGTGAAAAATAAGAGGGTTTTTAAGGTTCCAACTGACGGAAATGCAAGGTATTCAAACTGGTATGCACCTGAAAAGTCATCCTTAGGGCTTCTATGGACAGCAAAAAT
>CAZFWO010000031.1:0-11982 GCA_964522785.1 uncultured Desulfurellales bacterium | reverse complement strand
GTTTTTGGTGAGAAAGTGATGAAGTCGGGAGTTCTTTCGTAGACTTCTGCTTGAATCTGCTCTGTAGCTTGATGCTCCAATATTTGGTTCAATACCTCCTCCAAAAGCTTTGCCATGCCTTCATCCCTTACAGACCTTTTAAAAAGTCCGTGCACAAAATCGGAATCGATGGTAATATCATACTGAGCTATCTTGTCCCCTAGTTTTGTTCTATTCATTCTATCCATGAGGGGCGAGGTGGCTCAAAAGAATTTACACAATTATATGGAATTGATCATAAGAAACAGTATATTATATTGTTATTGTATCATTGCACAGTGGTCTCAGTTATAATTTTATTTCATTGCGTATCTATCTTGGAGCGTGGCTATTTTATTATAAGCTTTACCGGCATGCCAAAGATTAAAAGCTTTCTGTTGTTTATATCGACATCCACTCTAATGGGCACTGCGGGATTGTTTTTATTGTATGTACGAAATACGTCTATACCGCCTATTTTTGTTATTTTTCCTTTTATGGACTTGCCATTTATATAAATCAGAATATTCATGCCATTTTTTAGGCGATAAGCATATTTTGGCTGAATATAGGCTTTTATATGCAGTGTCGATGGTTTATAAATATACATAATTGTACTGGATTGATCCACACTGTCTCCAACATGCAGCACATCCTTTGCCACAATGCCGTTAATCGGGCTTACAATGCGTGTGTAGGATAGTATCAAATTTGCCATTTTGACATCCTGCTTTACTATCTCTATTTCTCTTTCGAGTTCCGTATATCTGAAATCACTACTATTCATTTGATTTTTTAATTGATTTAATTTAAATTTTAATGCATCGAGCCTGCTTTGATTTTTTTCAAGTTCAGCTTTATACATAGTGTCATCTATTAAAGCTATAAGCTGTCCTTTTTTTAAAACATCGCCATCTTTGGCATAAATTTTCTTTATTCTGCCTGAAACATAAGAGGGCGAAATTGCTATTACATCGGCAGACACAAAAGCATTATCAAATGTTAAATGCAGCAGATTGTTTAGGATATTTGAATATACAAGAGGTATTGTTACTATAATTATAATAGACAGAAGGGTATATACAATCTTTAGGCTTTCTTTCTTGAATTTCATAGTTAATATTTTATGGTTTTTTATTTCAAATGCAATTTTTTGTAGAATATATAGAAGGGCAGGATGTACGCGAAAACAGCAAGTGATAGGCGTATTAGAGAATGCATATGCACTGTTTTTAGTCCGAAAGAGAACACCATAAGTATGATAAATAGAAAAATAGTATCCAAATCAATAAAGGTATTAAATTTTAAATTGCCGATTTTTCGATTTATGTACCATATTAAAGCGAACATATTTGTAGCTCCTGCTATACTCATCGATATAGCCAAACCTTTAAATCCCCACATTAAACCGAATACTACAGAGGCTGCTATGGAAAATAACGCCGAGATACTCGATGCCTTGAGCGGAGTTTTTGCATCTTTCATAGCATAAAATATATTTGATAGAATCTTTGCTTGCGAAAAGAAGAAAAAACCGATAATCATAAGGGATAGAGCTGCGTTGGTATTGTTTACGGATATTTCGTTAAACTTGCCGTGTTGAAACAGTAGAACTATAACGTCTTTTGCGAAAAACAGAAAGAATAGTGTAACAGATATAGATATTAAGCTAATAAGTTTTATAAGGCTTTCAGAACTGCTTAGCAACTCTTCTTTGTCCATTTTTGATAAATCCACAATAGAACTTTGGGTTAAAGCTATTGAGAATACGGCGAATGGTAGCTGAAACAACCTATTGGCATAGAATAGATATGAAAAACTTCCGTGTTGCATAAAGCTTGCTAAGAAGGTGTCAACCATTGAAGATAGTTGGAAAATACCGCCGCCTATAGCTGTTATTGACATCAATTTTAACATCTCTTTTGTGCTGCTTTCTATCTTGAAGCTCAAACTTAAGGGTATATGCAATCTAAAAAAATCAAAGCAAGATATAGCAAGCTGTAAAATTCCGCCTATAATAACACCTATACAAAGGGCATAGACAGGATTCGAAAGCTTTGAAAACAGCAGAATAATACTTGTTATAATGCTTATATTTAATAAAGCCGGCGCAAAAGCAGGTATTGCAAAATGGTTGTAGGTGTTTAATATGCCCATCAAAAGCACACTCAAGCCTATAAAGAATATATACGGAAATATCATTTGCGTCATATTGTTCATAATTGGCAGCTGGCTTGAATGCAGGAAACCAGCAGCAAATATTGCTATCAAAACCTTAGAAAATATAACACCCAAAATAGATATAAATATCAGTATGAGGGTAAATATAAAGATTATATTCCAGATGGTTTTGGGTCTATCTTTATCCTCTATCTTTGATAAAACGGGAACAACAGAGGAATTTATGGCGCCCTCTCCGAGAAATCGTCTTAATGAGTTTGGCATTTTAAAAGCTATAAAGAACATATCGGTATATATGCTTGTACCGAAGTATTTTGCTATAAAAAAATCCCTTATATAGCCAAGGATTCTGCTTATTGCAATAAAGAAGGATACTACTTTGGCGTTTTTCAACATTTTTTCAAGCTTTTTTAATTAATATAACAAATTCGCCTTTGATTGATTCTGCGCCTTTGAAGTGTTCTAAAATATCCATAGCAGTGCCCCTTATGAATTCCTCATACATCTTTGTTATTTCTCTTGCAACAACAACGGTTCTGTCCTTGCCCATAGCATCACAGATAGATTCAAGTGTCTTGATTATGCGATTGGGCGATTCGTATAGTATTACAGTTGCATCTATATCAGCAGACTGTAAAATTTTTCTTTTTTTTACATGACCTTTAGGCAGAAATCCCAGAAACACAAACCTGTCGGTGGGCAATCCGCTTGCCGATAGAGCCGCAATGGCGGCCGATACACCGGGTATAGGCACAACATCGATATTTTTTTCTCTAAACGCAGAAACCAGCCTATATCCGGGATCTTGAATTGTCGGTGTGCCTGCGTCTGTTATGAGTCCTATATTCTTACCCTCAAAAGACAAATCTACGGCACGATCTATCATCTTATATGCATTGTGATCATTGTATTTGACTATCTTTTTGTCTATTCCGTAGTACTCCAGCAATCTTTTGGAGTGAAGGGGGTTTTCGGCAAAGATGATATCCACGCTTTTTAGGGTATTAATGGCTCTTATGGTAATATCCTCAAGGTTACCCATCGGTGTTGCAATAACAAACAGCTTGCCGCTCATAGTGATTTGAAGAATTCCCTGATTTCATTTATATTGTCACAGGGGTTTTCTTCCGGGCATTTCCCTCTTACGCAAGATGGCCCGGCGTTCTCAAATATAATCGGTGCTTTACTTTTTGCCAGTCTGAGCATTTCAATAGCCACTCTTCTTATTTCCCATTGAGCCCTGACACAGCATCTAAGTGTAAAGAAGTGCAGTAGTTCTCTTGCATTCATTGTTACAATTATATTTGAAGATACGCCCTGCGGTATAATAAACCTTGCATCCTCTTTTTTTATGCCCATTTCAATCAATTTATTGTATAACTCCACACTTTTGTCTATAAAATCTTTATATTCCTGCTGCACCTCATTGTTTTGTTCAATAGAGGGTGGTATTACAAAGTTGTCTCTTTTTATCTTTGTATATCTTTGGCTTTGCTGAGAATAACTTGCAAGTCTATGTCTTACAAGCTGATGCGTGGCAACCCTGCTTATACCTTTAATGGCGTATGTAAAGCTTGCATGTTCAAGCACAGAGTGATGCCCGGATTTTATTACCCTTCTTAGAAGTTTAGCCTGCTCCTCATTGCTCATTTCTATCTCTTCTGTTGATTTGTTGCTGTAGCATACCTTTGCCGATAGTGCGCTCAGGCTATCGGCATTCTGTGTATAATTAATTAAGGTTATTTTCATATTTTCTTTCCCACCTCTCTATGTTTGCAATGGCAGTTTCAGCCTGCTTCTTTCTTTTTTCTTTTTTACCTTTTATTTTGCCAATATCTATAAAACCAAAATTTTCACTGATAGGCTGAAATTGACCTTCCTTTGTTGTTATATAGTCAACAAGTCCGCCAAGCATGCTGTTTTTGGGTAGTTCTATCATATTTTTATTATTAGCCAACAGTGCTATATTCATTCCGGCATAGATGCCAGATGCGGCTGATGCCATATATCCCTCAACACCTGTAATCTGTCCAGCAAAAAAAATATTTTTATGCTGCTTCATTTGAAGAAAGTTGTTTAGAATTTTTGGCGAATTGATAAATGTATTTTTGTGAAGGCTGCCCAATTTTGCAAATTCGGCTTTTTCTAAAGCGGGTATCATTCTAAAAACACGTTTTTGCTCTTTATATGTTAATTTTGTCTGAAAGCCTACGAGCCCCAATAGGCTGCCTTCTCTATTTTCTTTTCTTAGCTGAACTACTGCGAATGGTCTTTTGTTTTCATGCTTGAGTCCTAAGGGCTTTAGTGGACCAAAAAGCAATGTTTTTTTGCCTCTTTGCGCTATTTCTTCAACAGGTAGGCATGCCTCAAAATATTTCTTTTCAAACGCTTTAAATTCTACTTTTTCGGCATCAATTAAAGCGTTGTAAAATTTATTATATTCTTCTTCATCCATTGTGCAGTTAAAATAATCTTTGTCATCTGAGTAGCGTGATCCCCAAAAACCCTTATTAAAATCTATGCTATCTGTATAAACTATGGGTGCTATAGCATCAAAAAAGTATAAAAAGTCTTTGCCTATTAAATTCTTGAGATATTCAACCAAATCTTTGTCGCATAAAGGTCCGCATGCAACAACCCAAATGTCGTTATCGTTCAATTTATCCGCTTTCTTTCTTAATATGTTTATATTTTTGTTGTTGCATATTTTTTTTGTTATAGCTTCAGAAAATGCTTTTCTGTCAACAGCCAGAGCGCCTCCTGCCTCAACCCTGGTTTCATAGGCTGTTTTTACAGCAAGCGAGCCCAAAATTTCCATCTCTTTTTTTAATACTCCGCTTGCAGTTGTGAGCGATATGCTTCCGAAGGAGTTGCTGCATACGATTTCCGCAAGGTTTTCACTTCTGTGAACCTCGCTGAACGTTTTAGGCTTCATCTCATAGAGATTGACCTCTACGCCTCTGCTTGCCAATGCCCATGCCGATTCTATTCCGGCCAATCCACCGCCTATAATATTTATATTCATCAAATACACCTTAAAATTATTGTCTGATCTTATGCAGAGTTATTTATCTTTAAATATCATTATACTCTCATTCTTGTCTATCATCATCAAATTATCTTTAGCCTTATTCTGTATAACATGAGGGTCTGACTTTGCAATTTTTATATCCCTGTTCATTTGTTTAATCTTGACGCTCATATATGATATTTGCTTATCAATAAGGGAACTCTCTTTGGAAAGTTCCCTTATCTGTTTATGTTTGATATAGATATTTTTGGCTATAACAGACATAATAATTATAAAAAATATTGCAAAAACTATGTTTGATAATTTACCATGTCGGGTATTCGCCATAGGGGAATAGCTCCTCCTCTATTTCTATTAAACGATTATATTTTGCTATCCTTTCACCCCTGCATACGGAGCCAGTTTTTATCATACCCGCATTTACAGCCACCGCTAAATCGGCAATAAACGTATCACTCGTTTCACCTGACCTGTGAGAAACAACAACGTTGTATCCTGCATCATTTGCGAGCCTGATAGCGTCAAGTGTCTCGGTTAATGTTCCTATCTGATTAGGCTTAATTAGTACTGCATTTGCCACGCCGTTTTCTATTCCTTTTTCTATTAGCTCAGTGTTTGTTACAAATATATCATCACCAACCAATTGTATATATTCTCCCAATTTTTCCGTTAATTTTTCCCAACCTTCCCAATCATCTTCAGCAAGTCCGTCTTCTATGGATACTATAGGGTATTTTTCGCACAGCTTGGCATAGAGTTCTATCATATCATCACTTGACAGTTCATTTTTCCCAACCACATATTTTCCATTTTTATAGAATTCACTTGATGCTGGATCCAGGGCTATGGCAACGTCATCCATGGGTTTGTATCCCGATTTTTCAATAGCTTCGACAATAAGCTCAATAGCTTCCTCGTTTGAGTTTAGATTTGGAGCAAATCCGCCTTCATCTCCGACACCTGTAAACAGACCTTTTGAAGAGAGTGTTGATTTTAATGAATGAAAAGCCTCGCTTGCTATTTGAATGGATTGTTTAAAGCTCTCAGCTCCGACGGGCATGATCATGAATTCCTGGAAGTCAACATTGTTATCAGCATGCTTGCCGCCATTTAAGACATTAAGCATGGGTATAGGCAGAAGATTTGCACTTATTCCTCCAAGATAACGATATAGAGGAATACCTAACTCATTACTTGCAGCTTTTGCACTTGCTAAAGATACAGCTAAGATTGCATTGGCACCAAGCTCGGATTTGTTCTCTGTTCCATCCATTTCAATCATAGAGTTGTCTATCTCTGTTTGGTTTGATACTTCAGTACCTATCAGCTCATCGGCTATCTTCTCGTTAATGTTGTCTATTGCCGTTAGAACTCCTTTACCTTCAAATCTTTCCATATCATTGTCTCTGAGTTCTACAGCTTCTTTTTCTCCTGTAGAAGCGCCCGATGGCACTTCAGCTGTTCCCGTAAAATCATCTTCTGTTGTAACTGAACACTTAATTGTAGGGTTTCCCCTTGAATCTAAAATTTCAAATGCGTAAATATCAACTATTGCACTCATTTATACACCCCCTAAATTTATGGTACAAATACTGATTCGACAAAATCTCTTGCATTAAAGACCTTTAAATCCTCTACCTGCTCTCCTATGCCTATATACCTTATGGGGATATTGAACTCCTCGCTTATAGCAACAATAATGCCTCCTTTTGCCGTTCCGTCCATTTTTGTTAAGGTAATTCCTGTAATTCCAAGTGCTTTATTAAATTCTCTGGCCTGATTGATTGCATTTTGTCCTATCGTAGCATCAAGAACAAGCATTATTTCATGCGGAGCTTTATTATAGGCTTTATTAATGGCATTTTTGACCTTTATTATCTCACTCATCAGGTTTTTTTGCGTGTGCAATCTTCCTGCTGTGTCTATAAAAATAACATCCATATTTCTACTTAAAGCGCTTGTTACGCCGTCAAATGCAACAGATGCGGGGTCTGAGCCTTCCTGTTGTTTGACTATTGAAGAGTTTGATCTTTCTGCCCATATTTCTATCTGGTCTATGGCAGCAGCTCTAAATGTATCTGCAGCAACAAGCATAACCCTCTTATTTTTTTCCGTATTTATGCTGGCGAGTTTTCCTATAGTGGTGGTTTTTCCAGAGCCGTTTATTCCTACAACAAGTATGACAAATGATTTTTGTCTTATTTCAAGCGGTTTTTCAACCTTTTGCAAGATGGACAGTATAACATCTCTTATTTTTTGTTCTACATCTCTTCTTGTTTTTACTGTATTTTTGTCTATCCCTTCTTCTATTGTTTCCATAATTTTTTGTGTTGTTTTGACTCCAAAGTCGGCCTCTATTAGTGTTTCCTCAATAAATTCAAGGTATTCGCTGCTTATTGGTTCATCTTTTTTTGACTCTTCGTGTATCTTTTGTGTGAACTCCTCTTTTGTTTTAAACATTTTGTCCGAAATATTTTTAAGAAATCCCATTATTTCACCCTATCCAAAAATTTTTTCATCTCCTTTTCTCTTTTGCCTAACATCCAGCTATATGAAAAAAGTTTTCTTTCAGTTTCCATGGCTTCCTCTCTTGAAGTGGTTTTTGATTTTTTGGCAAGCTGCTTTATACATTTTATTAGAGCAATATCTTCATCATTAAAACTTTTGCAGAACTTAAATGCCTTGTCAAACACTATGTCTTTATCGTAGATTTCATCTACAAGTCCAATATCTTTTGCGCTTTTTGCATCAATTTTTTCAGCACTTAGAAGAAGTTGCAGAGCTTTTGAATAGCCTATTTTTCGGGTGAGTCTGTATGTTCCTCCCCATCCTGTTGTGACACCCAGTTCCTTCTCTTTGAACTGTATAAAGCTGTCATTCCTCATAAACCTTACATCAAAAGCCAGTATAAACTCCGAACCGCCGCCTATGCATGAACCGTTAATAGCGCAGATTGTAGGTATTTCAAGGTCCTCAAATCTATTTAAAATTCTGTGCATATTGAATGACATATTGATGGCATCTTCTTGTGTCGTGAGTGTGATAAAATATTCCAAATCACCCCCCGCTGCGAAAACATTATTTCCTGTGGAGGTCACAATCAGGGATTTCAAACTGGATTTCTCCAAATAGGTGAGCATATCATTCAATTCGTACATAAATTCTCTATTTATGGCGTTGTGTTTTTCAATTCTGTTTAATGTCAATACTCCTATTTTTCCATGTTCCTCAAATTTTAGGTATTTCACAATCCAAACCCCTTTGTATAGATATTTTTCTCTGTTATTATAGCTGTAATTAAATTGTTATCTGTTAAATCAAATGAGTAGTTTAAGGCTTTTGCGTTTTTCGGGGCTATCGAACTGCCTTGAATATTCAAAATCTCAAGTTCGTTCCTTTCTTCAACGACTATTTCCTCCATAGACTCTATACCTCTGTCTATTGTGGATTCCGGAGCTGCAACAACAAACGGAACATTGTGTTTTTGTGCCATCACAGCTATGCAGTATGTACCTATTTTATTTGCTGTATCCCCGTTTTTTGCAATTCTATCTGCGCCTACAACCACAGCATCAATTAGACCTTTTTTCATTAATATGCCGCATGATGTGTCCGTTACTATTCTATAATCTATTTCTTCTGATTCAAGCTCAAAAGCCGTAAGCCGCGAGCCCTGAAAATAGGGCCTTGTCTCATCCACAAATACACTTTCAAGATAGCCCTTTTTGTGCATTGTTTTAATTATGCCAAGTGCTGTTCCTATACCACCTGTTGCAAGTGTTCCTGTATTGCAGTGGGTTAATATCCTTCTTTTGTTTTTTAGAAGTTCAGCTCCGTTTTCGCCTATTTTAATATCGGATTGCTTTTGCGTATTCCATATGTCAAATGCCTTCTGTTTTGCGGATTCAACAGCTTTTAAGATGCTTCCGGTATTGTCTATTGCGTTTTTCATACTGTTTATAGCAAAAAAAAGGTTCACGGCTGTTGGTCTCGTTTTTGATAGACAATCTATGGCTTGTTTTAAATTGTAGTTCAATTGTTCTATTTTTTTGGTTCTATAAATAGATAGATATATGCCAAATGCTGCGGTAATACCTATCAATGGCGCTCCCCTTACAATCATACTCTTAATAGCAAAACAAACATCCTCAACATTCTTTGCTTCAAAGTATTCTACTATGTTTGGCAGTTTTTTTTGATTTAAAAGCAATATCCTGTCTTCTTTGAATATTAGAGGGTTATATCCATCCATTATCTTTGTACCACCTGAATGTTTTTTCAAATCCTTCCTCTATAGAATATCGAGGTGTGAAATTTATATCTTTTTTTAGGTTTTCGTATCCACAGGTCCACCCCGAAACCTTCATTTCATTGATTTTGTCAATTGTAAATGGTGCCCTGTCTTTTAGTAAATATGTTGCGTATGCTATAATATGAGCACTTGATAGAGGAAGATTAATTTTGAGACCATTTTTTTTGTTTATTGTTTTAAATATACAGTCTGCCGCTTCGGACCATGAATGTTTTTCTCCATCCGATATATGGTATATTCTCGGGCGATTTGTTTTTAAATCGATAAGCTTCTCTATAGCATAAACAAGGTCTTCAACATATAGGAAGCTGAAGAGCTTATTGTTAAGCACAGGTAAAATACCCGATTTTGCCATTTTGAACAGTCGAAAAAATTCTCTCTCAAAGGGTCCGTAGATTATAGGCGGCCTTAAGATTTTTAAATCCGCATTATATAGATACCTTATAAATTCGTACTCGCCGTGCAACTTGGAATATCCATAGTGTGATACCGGAGAGTTTTTGTCATCGGGACCTCTTGCTGCAAGCGATGATATATATATGACGTTTTGAATTCCCATATTTTTTGCTGCAAGTGCAATATTGCCGGAGCCCACTCTGTTTATACTGTAAAGATTGTTTTTGTTATGACTCTTTATAAGACCGGCTATATGCAAAACTGTTCTTATGTTTTTCATTGCTTGTTCTACACTGCGATAGTCAAGTATATTGCCCTCTACTATATTTACCGAATTTCCAAAGAGATGCTTTGCTTTTGTTACATCTCTAACCAAAACGGAAACATTATATTTTTTCGACAGTTCTTTTGTTGCATTAATGCCTACAAAGCCTGTAGCACCGGTAATTAATATGCTCATTTTGTCCAATATATTCTTGCCGCTTTCTCGTTTTCTCTATATTGTATGGTCAGTTCACCCTGATAAGCTTTTCTTATCGCTTTTCCTATTGAAGTTGCGAGGTGTTCAAATGTTGTGTAGATTATAATCTCGTTGTCACTTTTTTCTTCAATTTTACCGATGCGCCTTAGAGGGTTTGTAACCCAGGCGGTAGATTCTTTGTTCTTTGCGAGCTTTAGTATTTCATCTTTTTTTGTTTTTAGAATGTCGCTTTTCAAGTGTAAAATACCACCGAAATAACCATCTCTTATCCTTCTGCATGCAGGGCACAGACTTTCAGTATACTCTTTAGGCAGTTCGGCTTTCTTCCATTTGCCGTTTAGGAAAACAAGCTTGCATTCAGGACAAACCACAGCACCCTTATGCTTTTTTGAAGAAAGATATGGTCTTTCATTAGAGGCGTATAGATTATTTTTCATGTCATCCTCCTATATAGATTCAAGTGTTTCTTTAATTGAGTTAAATTTTCTGTATACTTCATTTATAATAATAACCGGGTTTTCCTCATAAAAATCTAAAAATTTTGCAGAAGATATGCTATTGATGGATGTTAAATTGTTCGCAGGTTCCTTTCTGCCTATACCCATTAAATTAACAATGTAATCCGACAGATTAACAAGAGCTGCATCTTTTAGAAAATTTTTCTTTGCACGCTTGAAGTCTATGTGGTGGAAAGCAACGGCATCTATAATTTCTTGATCAAAGTTCCATTTTTCAAGAAGGTATGAACCTACGTCGGCATGATTGTATCCGTAAATTTTTTCTTCTATATCTTTAATTGGTATATTTTTCTCGTATGATTCTTTAAGAACATTGACATAGTCATGACTGTCCGACTTTTTAAAGACCATTTTGCCAATATCGTGCAACAATCCCATTATGTACCCGGAGCCTTCATGTGTGATTTTTAGTCTTTGATTTAGAATTGAGCTTGTAACGGCAACGGCAAGAGAATGTTCCCATATTACTTTATCAAAGAAATCAACGGCTGAAAAAGCGCTTTTTGTGCTGACCATAATAACAATTTTTTTTACCTCCTCAAATCCTATCAAGGCTATAGCATCAGAGAGATTTTTTACCTTGTTTGCAAAATTGTAAAAAGCAGAATTAGATATTTTTAGAATATACGCAGCCAATACAGGATCTAAAGATATAGCCTTTGCCAATTGATATGCATTTAGACTGTCATCTTCAAACAGCTTTATAATTTTAACTGCTATTTTTGGGAATGTAATATTTTCAGAGACATTATCAATCAAATCATCAATGGCTATTTTCATATTGCACCCCGCATTTCATCATATACAAGAGTATATCTATATAATTCCGTTTTTTCAAGCATCTATTTTCCTATAAATAATATTGGCTAACTGTATATGAGACTACTGCACAATAGCTCAATAACAATATAATATACTGTTTCTTATCAACCCGTCACCCATTTTCGTGGATAAAGTTCTTAATAAAATAAAAGTTTTTTACGAAAAGAGGTGCTTAGGCTTTTCTGCACCCGCCGATTCCTCACTTACCATCTGCTCTTTTCTC
>CAZFWO010000030.1:0-12083 GCA_964522785.1 uncultured Desulfurellales bacterium | reverse complement strand
AAAACAGCTTCTATGGTTTCTGGACCTACAATTAAAGTAAAGGATAATCGTGTTATTGATTTTGTTCCAGCAAAAAGATTATCTGATGAGGATATGCTTAATATTGAATTTGATAGTGTTTTAACATTATCCTATTGGGTATTTAAGGGTTACCCTGCCTTGCTTACTCATAAGTTGTTAAGCTATGTTTTGAACCATTTGTGCAGTTATCTTGATAGCAAAAGCGTGGATTATGATATAGCTGCATTCTACACCAACAATGGTAAAAGCAGGATTATAGATATTGATAGGCTTGAAAGCTATGAGATAGTGCAGAAGCTAAAGGAAAAGTTAACTAAGGGCGAGAACCCGTTGATATTTGCTAACTGGTGTCCTAATTTGGATAGATGGAAAGATGGAAACAAAGATAATGAGAATAAGGATAGATGGAGCTTGCAGGATATTTACATAAAGATAAAAAAACATTTCAGTGATAAGCGTGTATGTGCCATATGTGGTGAGAAGTTTAAGCCTGCTTACAATAATCCCAACCAGTATGTATGTAGCGATTGTGTTAAGTTTAAGCATCAGAAAAAGAATGCCCTTAAGCGATACTTAGCAAAGCACAACAACACAACAAGGCAACAAATGGTTAAATATATGAAAGAGCAGGAAAAGAAGTATTTGAAGCGGTTTAAGGATAAGAATATGAAAAAGGTTAAATATTGGGACAAGTTAATTGATAGGTTATTAGAAGAAATTAGGTTGGAAAAGGCAGGAAAAATAGATTAAAATACTACCATAAATGGTATGTTCTTTTACAATGCAATATGGTTTTTTATCACATTTGGTGATAAATAGGTGATAAATGAGGGGCTATGCGGTAGCAAGTTAGAAACAATAAAATTGTGTAATACCGCTTAGAAACAAGGATTATAAATATTGAAGTTTGCTTGAGAGCAGCTGATTCGTAATCAGCAGGTCGTAGGTTCAAATCCTATCGCTGGCTCCACTTAGAACCCGCTATAAAGTCAATCTGTGGCATTGCTCTGATTTGCTTTTTATTGGTTTTTGAAGTGGGACAAATACGGTATACGAATATTCATTTTTGACTCAACGATTAACAATAAGAACAGTTGGCCTATTTGTTAAAGGATTGAGAAATACCTCTGTATCTTTTGTATCGTATGCAAATTTTATATTTTCCTTTGTCAAAACGTTTTTTGGCGAACCAAAGGTAATAGCCCTGCCCTTTTTAAGTAGAAAAACTTCATCTGAAAATTCGCTTATAACATTTAAATCATGCAGAACAGCCACAACTGTTATTCCGCTTTTGTATATCATGCCTTTAAGCAGGGTGAGTATCTGCTCCTGATGTTGTATATCAAGATTTGACAGGGGCTCATCCAAAATAAGTACTTGCGGGTTTGTAGCTAATGCCCTTGCGATAAACACAAGTTGTCTTTCTCCGCCGCTTATTTGATTCATATATTCATCCCTGAATTTATAAATTTCACAAAGATTCATAGCTTCCTTTATTGCTTTCTTATCTTCACTTTTTTCAAATAATTGAAAGTTAGAAAAATGCGGAATCCTACCCAAAGCAACGAATTCTTCCACCCTTATAAAATTATAGGAAGGGGCTTGTGAAACAATAGAAACAATCCTGGCAAAACTTTTTGGCTTATAGAGCCATATATTTTTTTTATTTAAATCAATCTTACCGGTTTGTGGCCTCAGTATTCTACCTATTAACTTGATAAGTGTGGATTTTCCTGCACCGTTTGTGCCAGCAATACTGAAAAATTCACCTTTTTTGATATTAAAGCTTATATTTTCCAATACCTTCTTTTTACTATAAGAAAAATTCAATCCATTAACTTTTATCATCTAAATGAACCTGTTTTATTGTTCAGCAATACCCATATAAAAACTATTCCGCCTATTATGCCTGTTATGACACCCACTGGTAGTTCAATAGGCGCAGCAATAGTTCTTCCTATGGCATCGCACAATATAAGAAAGCTTCCACCCCCTATAAAAGATAGCGGGATAAGAATTCTGTGGTCTTTTGAAAAAACAATTCTAAAAAAATGGGGAACAACGAGTCCTACAAAACCTATAATTCCTGTAAATGCAACCATAGAACCAACCGCGAGTGAGGATATTCCAAATATAATCTTTTTTGTAAGTTCTGTATCAACCCCGAGAGATATGGCGTCTTCTTCTCCTATAGAAATAGCATTCAAATTCAAGCTGAAAATAAAAGAAACAATAAGCGTAAGCAGCGATACAGAAACAATTAAATAAACAGATGTCGAACTTGCCCACTGAAGGCTGCCCATCATCCAAAATATTATATTGTGCAACCTGTTTACGTCAGATAAAGCTATAATGAATAAAACCAGCGAGGATGAAATAAAGCTTATCATTACGCCGATAAGCAACATATTGTTAAGGTTTATCTTGCCGCTTTTTATACTAAAACCATAAACAAAGAATATAACAAGAAGTGCACCCAAAAAACCCATCAGAGGAAGAAAAGTGGACAAACCCATCAAAATGCCAAAAACAACACCCAATGCAGCACCGCCCGATATACCAAGTGTATAGGGCTCTGTTAGAGGGTTTTTAAAAAGTGCCTGTAAAATTACGCCGCAAACACTGAGAGCACCACCCACAAAAAAACCTAAAACCAATCGGGGAAGCCTTAAATCAAAAAGAATAATCCTGTCTATGCCACCACTTTTAAAAGCATTGATAATTTCTTTAACGGATATGCCCGAAGAGCCTGAAATCAAAGATATAAAAATAGAGGCGATAAAAAATATAAAAACAAACAACAGTTTAATTTTTACTTTCAAAGAAAACCTCTCGGTGCAAAAATTTGGCTATCTTCACAAGGGTTTTTGCGAAAGCTGGAGGCGTAGGGCTGCACAGGCTGTAATCATCGAGTATGAGAATTTTACTATTTTTTACAGCCTTTAAAAATTTAAACTTTTCCCATTTTTTCTTTTGAATTATACCGTTAAATCCCATCTGCGATATGATTATTACATCTGGATTTTTTCTTATTATACTCTCAATTGAGTAAATTCCGCTCTTTTTTACAATATTAACGCCACCTGCAAAAACAATAAAATCATTGATAAAATAATCTTTACCTGCAGCGAATAGAGGATTGGCTCCTATCTGAACAAACACTCTTGGTTTTTTAAGTTTGGACACTCTTTTTTTTACATATATAACCCTCATTTTTGCTTTATCCAATATTTTCTTAGCCATTTTTTCTTTTTTTAAAATTTTGCCTACCTTAAGCATTTGAGAGCACATATCTCCAAAATTCTTAGGCTGTTTAAAGGTAACAACCCTAATCCCCAACTGCTTCAGTTTGCTTATATCGCTACTGCTCATCAAATTACCGACTATTACTACCTCAGGGTTTATTCTTAATATTCTCTCTATGTCTGCCCTCATCACACTTCCGACCCTTTTAATTTTAAAACCATTGGGTACAATGCCATAATTACTGCAACCCACAAGGTTGTTTCCCCCTTTGAGCATAAATATCTCATAAGTAGCAGGGGGATATAGAGAAACAATTTTCAAAGGCTTGGCATCGGCTTCGAAAGATATAATGAGTAAAAATAGTAAAAAAATTGAAAATCTATTACGTGCAAGCATAATCAAATTATAGTGAAAATAATAAAAAATGAAACAAATTTATTCATCAAAATGTAGAATGAGACCACTGTATAGCAATAAAATGATGCTCTTACAATTTCTTATCAAGATTCTTTCAACTCAGAATGAATTTTTTAACGATGACCCAGCACCTATTTTCGCAAAAAACTTTTATTTTCTTGAGAACTTTATCCACAAAAATAGGTGCTTATGTCTATTCGTTTCGAGAACTTGATAAGAAATACGGATTACGCAGTGGTCTCAGAATGTAATATTTTAGCTTTCATTTTTCTTATTCATAGTTTATCTATACCTATTTTAGCCATATTATGTAAGCCTTACCGTCTGTGAAAAACTGATCTCCGTAGAAATTCTGCCCTATAAGGGGTTTGGTTAGCTGAATTAGTTTATATCTTTCTATAACCCCAGATTTTTTCAAGCATTTAAAGAAGTACTCCCTTTCACCGTCAACATATGGGCTGATTTTGTGGACAATCCACCTAAATCCCTCATCGAAACTCAACGCCGCAACATAAACTCTATTGCCGTTTACAATAAAGGGTGTTCTCCAAATCCTTCCATGATGTCTAACCTTTACACTTTTAGATGATTTCTCAATACCGAAATTATTTACTTTATAATCCCAAAAATCGGGTGATATGGGAGCTTTTTCGTAGGGCTTATTCTCTGTTAATGATTTTATGAATTTTTTTATAGATTCAATATTAAGCTTATCGGCGAAGTACCAATGAGCACTTTTTATTGCATTAATGAGTTTTTTATCGTTTTTTGATACTATTATGAAGTTTACAGGCTCTTGCCTTGCTCCAAGTATAGTGTAGGTATATTTCATTTTTTCGTTTTTAAATAAATTCATAACATTGCTTATATGTACAATCTTTTCTTGACGGTGTTTTATTAATTTAGGATGGAATGTATACCCAAAGTATGCATAACCCAAAATTGATATTAATATCAATGTAATGCTTATTCTTTTTTCTTTCAAACCAATATTATCATTCGCCTCTCCCTTAAATAAACGATATTCATTTATTGTTATGCCCAGTATAACGCCAAGCGTTCCGAGAAGATAGCCTCCCCATACATCACTGAAATAGTGAACACACAGATATATCCTGCTTAATCCTATTAAAAATATTACTAAAGACACAGAGAATATAATATTAATCCTTGTTTTTAAGTTTTTTATTTCTCTAATTAAGATGTATGCTATAAATGCGTAAAAAGCCACTGATATTGTGGCGTGCCCGCTTGGAAATGAATAAAAAGATTCGTGATATACGGCAACGAGGGGTCTTGTCCTGTGTACTAAAAATTTTATTACATTATCGAAAAAAACAGAAAAAGTAATACTTGCCGCAAAAGGTAATATATAGTTGTGTTTTTTCCAGATAATAAGTAAGGCAACTGTTGTAACAGAAAAAAGTATTATGGTCTTAGTGCTGCATAAAACAGTAATAAATAAAAATATTCTCACCAAAGACATGTTTCTAAAAGAATCAAGCAGATTACTAAACATCAAATCAAATTGGGCTATTTGTCCAAAATGTGTAACATCAAGCATAATGCCTATAAAAACTGCAAAAAAATATATGAATGAAATTGATAAAAGGCTGAGCGGTAAACCATAAAAACTGTTTGTATCAAGCCTTTTTGATAAGAATTCAAATACTCTTTTGTGTTTTTGTGTGAAATCTGCAACATCTTTATTTGTTTTTATAGAATAAAATATAGATTTTTGAAATTGCCAAATATTTTTGCCGTTTTTTACTATTAAAAATTTAATTACATAAAACAGAATAAAAAGAATAAATATAGACAGCAAAAGAAGTGTCAGATGACCAAGCCATGCTCTTGCCAAAGAAAGTGACGAGCCGAATATGTATCCTGCCGACAAAAATTCAAAGCTCCATGCAATGCAGCCAAGCAGATCCCATAAGATAAATTTTTTCATATCCATTCTTACACTTCCAGCGATGAAGGGAAATGTCTCTTTCAAGCCGGGTATAAGCCTGCCGAGGAATAGTGATTTTGCTCCATATGTATCAAAAAAATGTTTACCCTTCTCAAAATGTTTTTCCTTTATGAACCACTTATTTTTAACCCATGAATAGCCGTATCTTTTTCCTACATAGTAGTTTATATTATCACCGAGCAGTGCAGACAAAACAGCAAACCACATAAGATCGCCAAAGTCATAATAACCGTTTGCAGACAGTGCTCCGAATATCAAGACGATTGTTGAGCCAGGCACAAAAAGGCCTATGATAATAACCGTTTCAAGCAGTGTTGCAAAAAAAACTATCCAGTAACCCCAGGACCCCATGTGGGATAAATTCGGTAAAATTATATTTTGGATTATATCAGCAATATGCAAAATGCCTCCTTAAACAGTCTTATACACCGCCGAATTTCCTCTGCCTTTTATTGAATTCATCAACAGCCTTTTTTAAATCATCAGGTGTAAATTCAGGCCAGTACTTATCGAGAAAAACAAATTCCGCATAGGAAGATTGCCACAACAAAAAATTGCTCAGTCTCTTCTCACCACCTGTTCTTATTAATAAATCTACATCTGGCATACCATCAGTGTATAAATATCCGCGGAATACTTCATCATTTATGTTTTCTGCTTTTAGCTCGCCGTCTACAACGTCCTTAATCATTTTCTTTGCAGCCTGGACTATTTCATGTTTTCCTCCGTAGTTCAACGCAAGTACAAGACATATAGATGTATTATTTTTCGTTTTTTGCTCTAACTTTACTATCATATTATTCGTTTCTTTGTCAAAAACATCTAAATCACCTATAACTCTAAATCTAACGCCATTGTCGTTAAATAGCTTTTCTTTCTTTTTTAAGTACACTTTAAATAAAGACATTAAGAATCTTATTTCACTTTTTGGTCTTTTCCAGTTTTCTGTAGAAAATGCATATAGAGTAAGATATTTTATGCCTAATTTTACAGCTGCCTTTATTATGTTGTCTATAATCAAAGAACCAATATAATGCCCATATGTTCTTTTTCTTCCGTGTTTATTTGCCCACCTGCCGTTACCATCCATTATAATGGCGGTATGAATAGGTATTTTATTTATACTATTCATTTGACTATCCTTATTTTATGCAGCCTATTGAGATGGCTTTAAAAACAAAATATAAAGAGAAAATGATTAGTAAAACGCCGAGAGTTCTGTTAATTTTGTTTTCATACTTTTTAACAAAAAAGCTTTTTATCTTCCTCAAAAAAACAGACAATAAAGCAAGGTATGCTCCTATTCCGGCACTTTCTGATATTATAAATACTATTTTAACGGATGGAGTAAGCGAAAAAACAATACCAACGCTCTTCAAAAATTCAAAACAAAAAAGCCACCATAATATCATTGAGGGATTTGCCATATCTATCGAAAAACCGACAATAAAAGACGCTTTTTTGCCAAAGAGGAGAGGTTTGTTGTCGTTTTGATTGGTTTTGTTGCCATAAATAATGGTAAAAATTCCTAAAACAATCATTATAATAGCGCCTATAAACCAGGAAAAAGCTTCCACATACCTATCCTGGAAAAAAGGAGCTATGCCAAAAAGAGCAATAAAACCGTATAACAAATCAGATAATACAGCACCCAAGATAAGCATAAATGCACTCTGTATGTTTCCCGATATTGAGCGTTTTGCTGTTTCAATCTGAGTTGCTCCTATGGGTATAGCTGTTGCCAAGCCCATAATGAATGATATGGATACTAAAACAACCCAATCCATTTTAATTCTTATTACATTTTATTATAAACGCAGGAGGAAGATTAAGCCAGATAATGGAAGAAAAAGTTACTATCTTAAAGTTTTCCTGAATCATTCTAATGAATCGTCTATGGGATGGCATTATTTTTGTGTGAAGATATGCGTATGTTACAAATTCTCCTTGAAAGGACAAAATATCATTTATGGTACTAAGAAGTTTCTTTTGAACGAAGTAATTAAAAGCAGCCCATGGAAGAGATGAAATGATAGCATCAACAGAATTGATAGAGTATTTATCTATATATTTTTTTGTATTTTCAGCAGAATCATTTATAGCGTATATTTGTGGATATTTTTTCTTTATTGTTTCAATAAATATAGCATTTGTATCAAAAGAAAAGATCTTTGAGTTTTTATTGGCATTTTTCACAATTTCTTCTGTTACGGCGCCTGTTCCACATCCAAACTCAACAACACTGTTGGCTTTTTCTATATCTGCCATAGACGCAATAGCGGATGATAGACTTTTAGATGATGGAACTATGGAGCTTGTTAATATGGGATGTAAAATAAATTCTCTTGAGAATTTTACAGCTTCAGCAAAATTATTCATATCTTGATCCTCCTGTTATAAATTTACGTTTACAATTATACGGTTTCATCATTAACGGAATATTACATAATTATTAACATTTATTAATGCACATAATTTATTATAGGTACTACCTATTTTTATAAACACTAAATATTTGAAAAAACAAATAAATATATTCTATTTTTAAAAATGAAATCGACGGCCGCATTCACAATATACTCAACAATTTTTTATATACGGAAATTATATACTCATTAAATTTATATAAATATCGGCTTGCAAAGAAAATTATCAAAGCAGATACAAAAGCTACGCAGAAGGAACCAATAATATCATACGGCCAGTGAATACCGCAGTAAATTCTCGCAATTCCAACAAAAAAGCCTATAATACTAAAAAAGATACCATATACCCTTAATTTTGATTCAAATAATAGATAAAAACCAATCGACAGAAGCAGTGTTGTATGATCTGAAGGAAATGATGTTTCAGATGCGTGTTTCATTAGTACTCTGCCCTCATTTATCATAAAGGGCCTTGGATGAAAATAAAAAAAAGTGATTGCAAAATTTAAAAAAAGCCCGACAATACCCGAGTAAAAAGCAAAAAGCGATTGATGTTTAAAGTAGTTGTCTTTTTTCAAAAACATCCAAATTAGATATATAGGAACAATCAAAATCAGATACTTTGCCACAACAATTGCTGCAACAGACAACAATTTGCTTTGATTGGCATATCCGTTAATAAGATGAAAAGTTTCCAGATTGAGACTATGTATCAATAACCACTCCAACAAAAGCTAAATTTTTGTTAAAAATCAAAAAGTAGTCTTTAAAATCAAGATTTTACCCTAAAAAACAAATATTAAAAACCCATTGCATAAATATTACAAATCGTTAATCTTTGCAAGTGCTTTTTTAAAGGAATTGCCTATTCACCTTAGAATGTTTCATTTATTTGCAAATTCCATAAAGCTTTTATCCATTGCTTGCGTTGGGCTACCAAGATATGGAAAATGTCCAAATGTGATCGATAGTTGTTTAAAAGCTTTCTTGAATGGGTAATTTTGTATTTTATAAAGCCACAAAGCTGCAATAAGTCCGCTCCTGTCTGCTCCGGCTTTGCAGTGTATCAAAACAGGCTTAGGCATATTTTTTAAAAGTAAAATAATGGCTTTCATCCTTTTAAAACTCAATATGTTTGTTGCGGAAAAACCGTAGTCATAATGATACACTCCATATTGTTTGCATATACCAAGCTCTTCTCTATACCAATGAGCATTTGATTTTCTTCTCAAGTTTACAATACTTCTTATTTTATATTTTTTTATATAATAAACAAGCTCATCTTTATCCAATTGAGCGCTTCTGTACATCTCATTTTTTGTTACAGTATGAAAATTTCCTTGTTCATTAAGGTAAAACATACAAGTTGCAAAAATCAATCCCACTAAAACAAATAACAAAGACAAGTATACCAATATTCTTCTATATCTATTCATTTCAACTTATATTTTCCTTTATTCAAACCTGTTTTCTTCAATGCCATACCCCGCTACATGTAAATTGTTATAATGCTACGGAATAAACATTAAAAAATCATTGCAGAAACATTAATTTATTGTAATATAATATTGCCAAAATTATCACCTTAAAAATGATAATTGTAAGAAAGAGGCAGAATGCCGACGCAAATTGTTTTTTGTTTTCATTTATGTATTGGATTTATAAAAATGTTGTGTGATGTTTTCATGATAAACAAAGCTTTTATACCTTCAAATAGACAAGTAATCGAGAAACTTAAAGGCTTTTTGTGTCTTAGAAATTTGCAGTAATCATCACCAAATAATGATATTGCTTTCCTCTCCTCGACAGACATAATAAAATATGAAAACACCATTGCACAATAGCTCAATAACAATATAATATACTGTTTCTTACCAAACTCTTTCAACTCAAAATGAATTTTTTAACGACTTAATGGTGCAATAAGCTTAAATAGTGAATTATGAAAAATATCAGGAGAAATATAGTTGACGATAAGTATGGATATCCATAAACTTAGCCAAAAAATAAACTTCCAGAAAAAATACATTTTAAGTCTGCCTCCATAAAATAAAAAATATAGATAAACGATGAGTGTGCCAAGTTTATGTAAAGTTTTGAAAAAAAGAAAATAAAAATTTATAATAAAAATGGAATGATTGATGATATTATTTTTAAACCTATAGGTATTGTTAGTTCTATCTTCAAGAAACCTCAAGATATAAAATCAGGTTTAGTGGACAAAAGAGCCAAAATTATGCTGTTTGATAAGTATTGCCCTGGATTATCGGGAATTGAGGGTTTTTCTCATATAATTGTTGTATTTTATTTCCATTTATCAAAGGGTTTTGAGCTTATTATAAAGCCACCCAAACACAACCCTAAAGGACAATCTGTAGGCGTTTTTGCTACACATTCTCCCTACAGGCCTAATGCGGTCGGCGTTTCAATTGTAGAGCTAATAGGTATTGATAAGAATACGCTGTCCATAAAGAATAGGGATATACTCAACAGTTCTCCGGTTATAGATATAAAACCTTATATACCTGAAAAAATTGACAAATATCGATTGGGATGGTTTGCATCTCAATGATAACTGTTCTTAGGGGGTAGAAAAAATGCTTGAAATCGATATTCCGGGTTATAGAGAGTTGAATATTGAATATTTGGTAAGTGACTACAATGGAACGATAGCTTATAATGGTCAACTAATTAACGATGTGGATAAACTTATTCTAAAACTTTCCGATGTTCTTGAAATTCACATTGTTACTGCCGATACATTTGGTGGAGTAAAAGAAAGTCTTCACGGATTGCCTGTTAATTTGTCAATTCTCTCTTCTCATAACCCTCAAGATAAGCAAAAAGCTCAATATGTTAAAAAATTAGGTGCAGATAAAACAGTTGCTCTTGGAAACGGCAGAAATGATTTTTTAATGCTCAAAGAGGCTGCTTTAGGCGTTTGCATAGTAGAGGTCGAAGGTATGTATTCAAGGAATATTTTGGTTTCTGATATAGTGTGCAAATCGGCAATAGATGCTTTGAACTTGCTTACAAATCCTAAACGACTGATTGCAACTTTGAGAGTATAATTTTACTTTCTGTATTCATTACTTAAATCTGTAAATAATGCCGATGTTTCTGCCGTCCGTAGTAAATGTAACATTCTTGAATAAATGCGATTCTGAAAAAAGATAACCAGTGGCAAAACCGAGACCGGAACCAAATACTGTGTCACTCACCCAATGCTTATTTTTATAAACCCTAGCAAAATTTACACCCAGCGGCAATAAATATAACAAAGGCTCATGGTAATAAACAGCATACGGTGTAATCATAGACCATGCAATCGTAACATCCCCCGATGGGAATGAATGATACCTGTCACTCCATAGACTAAAGGAATGAAATACAAACGGGTCACCCGTTGCATAAGGCCTTTCCCTTCCTGTTATTGTCTTCAGGCCAACACTCAGCAATCCTGCCGTTATGCCAGACTCCATAGATGTTATAGATGCGTTTAAAAGTTTATCATCTTTTGCATAGTAACCTGATACGCCAAGCAGTGTTGCAGCCGGAAACATATAGTAGCCCTTCCCAAAGGTATTTAAGAAATCAGCCGTGTTGTGAAGGGTTGAATTTTGGTGTTTTGTTGTATAGCTCTTTGTACCTCTGTCTGCCAAAAAACTGCCTCCCAAAACTGCACCGAATAAAAGCAGGCCATCTTTATGCTTTTCAATATTGGACATGGTATAGGATAAATCGTCTCCATACATATGCGAAAGTGCTACTTTTTCTTTTGTACCGGCGGCGAAGGATATTTGTTGAATAAATATAACAAGAAAAAGTATTATGAAAAATTTATAAATAATATTACCTTTCATATCGAACCACCTCCTTCGTCTTTCATTTTCAAGGTTATGTTATAAGTCAAACATTACAAATACATTGCTGAAACATTAACATTTTGTAATTTGACAACAGTTCAGTTTATCTATATAAGCTGAACTATGAAGATT
>CAZFWO010000029.1:0-12084 GCA_964522785.1 uncultured Desulfurellales bacterium | reverse complement strand
ACATATTATTAAAAATAATGGGTTTTTGTGGGTTACTGTGCAGTGGTCTCATCGTGATATACTCCATATGCAACATCGTAGCCTAAATTTTCCCTTCCCGTAATTTATACCTATCAAAATATCTAAACTCCCATATATAGTTTTTTCCCCACTTCATCGCTTCACTACATTATCCCTCTTTTTCTCTTCAATAAATCCACTCTCTATACCAACCCGGTCTAAAACCCCCAATGTAGTGCCTATAGAAAATATTTAGCTTGACTTTATTATATAAAATGCTATAATTTTTGTTATGTATGTAAGAGTAAAAACAACACCAAACAGTCCAAGACAATCTGTTCAGATTGTTGCTTCTTATAGAGTAGGCGACAAGGTAAGACAAAAGGATTGTAAAACACATAGGCATAGCCAAAGACGACAAAGAATTAGAGGAACTAAAATCATTAGCCTACTTTGCTGCTTCCTTTTTAGTAATCAGATGTTCTTCAACCATATTGCAGATTCTAACCCTTTCAATCTCTTTTTTGTTCATAAGATAATATCCATTCATGATTGACTCCTGATTGGATAATGCCAATCAGGAGGACATTATTACTTTGCATTGACAAATATAAACATATTTGTTGAAAAAAAGCTTAAAATTTTATATAAGGTGCTACTTTAAGATTTGTTGGGGGAGGGGTTGATGAGAGATGTTAAGAATGTATATGTGGTAGGAAGACAAAACCCTGACGTTGACAGTATAACATCAAGTATAGGATATGCCACCCTAAAGAATATGGTGGATAAGAATAATAGGTATATTGCTGCTGCAAGTGGGAACATAGACCTAAATACGCAAAAAGTATTAAGCTATTTTAATGCTCCCTTACCGAGGTATATTCAAGATCTACGACTCAGGGTAGAGGACGTCATGACACAGGATGTTATACGGATAAACAAAAATACACCCATTACCGATGTTTTTAAGGTAATGCTGAAAAACGATTTAAGGGTTATTCCCATAATCGATGATGAAGAAAGGTTTTTTGGGTATTTTGGCATGGTGGATATAGCACGAAAGAGTATCTCATCCGTCATGCCGGATATATTCAGAAAGATTAAAACAAGCATATCAACTATTTCAAAGGCTGTAGACGGAATAATTTTAAACAATAGTTCCGGTGAAGATACGTTTATAGCGAATGTTATTATGGGTGTAACAAACCCGGATGGATTAATGAAAATTATAGAAAGATTTGATCCTGAAAATATAGTTATAATCTTGGGTAATAGGGACGATTTACAGCAAAAAGCCATCGATTTAGGCGTAAGATGTATAATTGTTTCAAACGGGTATAGTGTAAGTGAAAAACTTTTAGAAAGTGCCAAAAATAGAGACGTTTCAATCATACTTTCAGAGTTTGATGCTTTTGCCACAGCAGGATTGGTAGAGTGGAGCGCTCCTGTGGAAACTCTTGCTGATAGAAGTGGAAAATTAATAAAACCAGAAGATTTGATAGATGAAATCAAGGAGATTGTTTACAGCTCAAACAACAGGTCCGCCATAGTCGTTGATAGTGATAAAAAGGTCGTTGGAATAGTAACAAGAACAGATATGATAAAATACAATAAAAGAAGGGTTATACTTATGGACCATTCCAGCAGCTTAAATGCACCGGAGGGTATTTTTAAATGTGATATTTTGGAAATAATAGATCATCATAGATTGGGCGACATACAGACCGGTTCCCAAACGAGATACAGAATAGAACCATGGGGCTCTACATCTTCTATTGTAATTGATGAATTTAAAAATCATGGAATCAAGCCACCTGAGTCTATAGCAAAGCTTTTAGCAAGCGGTATAGTATTCAATACAAATTTTTTGTCTGAAAAACAAATAACAGATAACGATATAAACCTGCTTAATTGGGTATGTAATATTTGTGGTAAAAAAATAAATGATATTATCGGTGAAGTAAATAAAGCCATAAATTCTTAAAAATTTGGAGGAGGTTTTTTATGGATAATGCATCCACGGTACTTTATCTTACATTTGCTGCATCCTTTCTATCTATCATCTATGCTCTTGTTACGGCATTCAGTGTCCTATCAAAAAGTAGTGGCAGCGACAGAATGCAAGAAATAGCCAAAGCTATTCAGGAAGGTGCTTATGCCTTTTTATCGAGGGAATATAGGTATATTGCCATTGTTGCCGTTATCATATTCGCTATTTTATGGGCGTTGGGGGCAGTAAGTGAGCATTTTGGCCTACTTACGGCAACAGGATATCTGACAGGAGCTATACTATCCGGTTTGGCCGGATATATAGGCATGGTTATAGCGGTCAAAACAAATGTTAAAACTGCCCAAGAAGCTAAAAATGGACTTGCAAAAGCCCTAAATTTGGCATTTAGAGGCGGATCGGTTACCGGATTTTTAGTTACTGGCTTTGGTCTTTTAGCTATCTCCGGATTTTATTATGCTTCAGTATATATTTTTCACCAACCAGTTGAACATACAATAAAAGCCCTGATAGGACTTGCTTTTGGTACAAGTTTAATTAGCGTTTTTGCTCGTCTCGGAGGGGGTATATACACAAAGGCTGCTGATGTTGGTGCCGATCTTGTTGGTAAGGTTGAAGCTGGAATTCCTGAGGATGACCCGAGAAATCCTGCCGTTATAGCAGATAATGTCGGTGATAATGTTGGCGACTGTGCAGGAATGGCAGCGGACGTTTTTGAGACATTTACAGTTACTACAGTTGCATCCATGGTTTTGGGGCACACACTATTTGATAAAGCAGGTACAGTTGGGATTGCAGCTCTATTTCCCCTACTAATCGGAGCTATCGCTTCCGTTTCGGCAATAGTAGGTACATTTTTTGTTAAACTTGGAAAATCTCAGAACATTATGGGCGCATTTTATAAAGGAATGTTTGCAACCGCCATTATAGCTCTTGCGGTTATCTGGTTTGCATCTAAAAAATATTTTGGTGCGGGAATATCTATAGGTGCTTTAAATATAACAAATACAGATATATTCCTTGCTGCCGTTGTAGGAATGGTTATTACAGGACTTTTAATGTTTATTACCGAATACTATACGTCATATGAGTATCAGCCCGTAAAATCCATTGCAAAGGCTTCGGTAACGGGCCATGCAACAAACATCATTCAAGGTATGGCTGTTATGCTTAAAGCGCCGGCTTTTCCAGCAATCGTTATAGCTTTGGGTATATTTTTCGCATACAAGCTGGCAGGAATCTATGGAATCGGTATAGCAGCGGCATCTATGCTTTCCCTTACAGGTATGGTTATATCAATAGATTCATATGGTCCTATTACAGATAACGCAGGCGGAATTGCAGAAATGGCTGAACTCGACGATTCGGTTAGAGCGGTTACAGACCCTCTCGATGCTGTTGGAAACACAACAAAAGCCGTAACAAAGGGATTTGCTATCGGTTCTGCCGCTTTGGCTGCCCTGGTATTGTTTGCTGAGTATACAAGGGCTATCGGTGCTGGTATACACTCATTTGATTTAAGCAATCCTGCCGTTCTTGTCGGGTTGCTGCTCGGCGGATTACTACCTTTCTATTTTGGGGCCATGAGCATGGAAGCTGTCAGTGTAGCAGGCGGTATGATGGTTGAAGAGGTTAGAAGACAATTCAGGACAATAAAGGGAATACTAGAAGGTAAAGCAAAACCGGATTATGCAGCCTGTGTCGACATAGTTACAAAAGAGGCATTGAAAAAAATGATAGCACCAGGCCTAATTCCTGTTTTGGGCCCAATCATTGTTTATATCCTGTTTGGTAAAATAGCTTTGGGCGCTTTATCCATGGGTTCAATTATTACTGGCTTCTTCTTAGCTGTATCCATGACAAGCGGTGGAGGTGCATGGGATAATGCTAAAAAATATATAGAGGATGGAAATTACGGCGGCAAAGGAAGTGAGGCTCATAAGGCAGCCGTAACAGGTGATACTGTTGGTGACCCACTCAAAGATACAGCAGGTCCTGCTATGAACCCAATGATTAAAATTATCAATATAATTGCTATTCTAATAGTGCTTACAGGTTTTTAAGATTCAAATTGAAAGAGAGGAGGCTAAAATTGGCCTTCTCTATTCTTTTAAGGAGTTGAAAAGATGATTGAAGAGACAAAGCTTTTATACGAAGGCAAGGCCAAAAAGATGTATGAAACGAATGACCCTAATCTGTTAATAGAATATTTCAAGGATGACGCAACCGCTTTTAACGGTAAAAAACACGCTATTATTGATGAAAAGGGTGGGTTAAATCAACAAATAACGGTTAAAATGTTTGGATGGATGAATGAATGTGGCATACCAAACCATTTTGTTGGCGATGAAATTGGCTGTAGGAAAATTATCGTTAAAAAATTAAAAATGATACCCGTTGAGGTCGTTGTTAGAAATGTTATTGCTGGCTCTCTCGCTAAAAGGCTGGGTTTAAAATCGGGAGAGCCTTTACCCAAACCCATTATTGAGTTCTTTTATAAAAGCGATGAGCTTGACGATCCAATGATTAACGAAAGCCATATAGTTGTATTTAAGTGGGCAGACCAAGAAACACTCGATAAAATGAAAGAGATAGCATTTAAAGTAAATGATTGTCTCAAAGAGAGATTTGATAAAGCTGGAATTATACTTGTTGACTTTAAAATTGAGTTTGGATTTGATAATGACGGCAATCTTCTTGTAGGCGATGAATTTACACCTGATGGCTCGAGATTGTGGGATAAAGAAACAGGTGAGATTCTTGATAAAGATAGATTCAGGAAAGATTTGGGCGACTTAATAGAGGGCTATGAAAAAATAATGATGAAGATATCAAGAATATAAAATGAAGTATATAGTAATAGTAAAACCGAAAAAGGCAATTCTTGATCCTCAAGGGAAAGCTATAAAGAAAGTTGCCGAGAACTATTTAGGTAAATCTATAAACAGCATCAGAGTAGGAAAATATTTTGAGATAGAAACAGATGAACCAAAAGAAATTGTTGAAGAACTGGCAAAAAAGATTCTGTCGAACGATGTTATAGAGGACTATGAGGTAGTAGAGTCTTGAGGGTTGCTATAATACGGTTTCTTGGGACGAATTGTGACTATGACTGTAAATATGCCTGTGACAGTCTCGGTATAAAGTCTGAATTTGTGTGGCATGATGAGAAAGAACTAAAAGATTTTGACTGTGTGATTTTGCCTGGCGGTTTTTCATATGGGGATTATCTGCGCTCAGGGGCTCTGGCAAAATTTTCATCTATTATGAATGCAGTAAAAGAGTTTGCTAAATACGGCGGTTATGTGCTTGGTATATGCAACGGTTTTCAAATATTGACAGAGTCTGGTTTGTTGCTCGGTGCGCTTCTAAAGAATAAAAACCTGAAGTTTATTCATAAAGATGTCTATTTAAAAACAGAAAAGAGTATTTGTTATTTTACAAATGGTGTTCAAAAGAGCGTTTTAAAAATGCCCATAGCCCATGGTGAGGGCAACTATTTCTGCACATATGACCAGATGAAATATCTTGAGGATAATAGCATGGTTGTCTTGAGATATGCATCAATGAATGGCGATATAAGCGATGAATTTAACCCAAACGGTTCTTTAAAAAATATAGCAGGTATATGTAATGAAAATGGTAATGTTTTTGGATTAATGCCACATCCTGAGCGTGCTGTGGGCGAACTTGGAAAAGATGGCGAGGAGATTTGGAAAAGCCTGTTAAAATAAGAATTATTGTATATTTTTTTTATACATTTTGACAGAAATTTTGATTTGTGCTATTATTCCTTTTGCTTTTTGGAGAGGTGTCCGAGCTGGCTGAAGGAGCACGATTGGAAATCGTGTGTAGGGCCATAAGCTCTACCGAGGGTTCGAATCCCTCCCTCTCCGCCACATTATTTAGGTAGAGCGCCCATAGCTCAGTTGGATAGAGCGCAAGATTGCGGTTCTTGAGGCCAGAGGTTCGAATCCTCTTGGGCGCGCCATTTCTTTTAGCGATGCCTACCCCTTGTGGGTCTGTGTGACGCACTCTTTGCCAAACCCCGCCAGGTCCGGAAGGAAGCAACGGTAGGTAAGGTTGTACGAGCATGCAGTAATCTGCCTGGGTGGGCATCGCTAAGGGAGATAATATGTATAAAGTATTAGCAAGAAAATATAGACCTGCAAAATTAGACGAAGTAATAGGTCAGGATGTTGCAGTTAGAATACTCAAAAATGCTATAAACTCAAATAGACTGCACCATGCCATACTGCTATCTGGCCCTATGGGCACGGGCAAAACGTCTACTGCAAGGATAATAGCAAAGTCTTTGAACTGTGAAAAAGGCCCCACCGTAGAGCCGTGTAATAAGTGTGAATCGTGTATAAGTATAGCGCAAGGTAACAATATAGATGTTGTAGAAATAGACGGAGCATCCAATAGAAAGGTTGATGATGCACGTGCTATCATAGAAAGCGTAAGATATCCCCCGCTAAAAAGCAGGTATAAGATATATATAATAGACGAGGTTCATATGTTGACACAGGAGGCATTTAATGCCCTTTTAAAGACAATAGAAGAACCGCCTGATTATATAAAATTTATATTTGCAACAACAGCTATAGAAAAAGTTCCGGATACTATACTGTCAAGATGTCAAATTATAACTTTAAAAAAAATCCCACAAGGCTTGATAAAACAAAAATTGAAACATATAGCTGAAGCCGAGCACGTTTCTATAGATGAAGGTGCACTCGATATTATCGCACTCTCCAGTTTTGGTTCTATGAGGGTAGCAGAGGGCTATCTCGACAGATGCATAGCATACAAACCTGATAACTTGAGCACAAATGATATATCCAGGGTTATCGGCGTTACAGACATTGAAACCGTTAAAAAGTATTTCTCACATATTTTGAATAAAGATGCAAAGAGTGCCATTAAATTAATTAAAACTCTCGATGAACAGGGTATAAACTTTGAAATATTTGTTGGACAATGTATAGAATATTTACTTTTTGTGGATATAACAGTAGAACAAAAAACAAACCTGCTCAATATATACTACAAATCTATGCTGGATCTGAAGCAGAATAACGATTCTTTAACAGTACTTAATGTAGCAACATACAAAGCTGCTTCCATTGCCAATCTTGAAAAGATAGAGACTATAATAGAAAAATTATTAAACAGTAATATAACTGAGGTTAATCTACAAAACGATATCAATAAACCACATAACGATAATGATAACCTATTTTATAGCGGAAATGATAGTGAGGTGCAACACCTATCTGATGATATGGATGGAAATACAGATATCGATGTAAACAATAATAACCTAAAATTAATTTTAGATGAATTTAATGGTAAAATAATTAGTGTTGAAAAATTAAAAAAATAGTTTATAATTAATTTATGTAATAGGAGGTAGTATGGCTAAAGGATATGGAGGAATGGACTTGAATAGTCTTATGTCTCAAGCTAAAAAGATGCAAAAACAGATAGCTAAGGCGCAGGAAGAAGCTGCCAAAGAGATTGTGGAGGTTAGCGTTGGTGGTGGAATGGTATCCGTAAAGGCTAATGGAGCAGGAGAAGTTGTTGACATAAAAATCTCAAAGGAAATAGTTGACCCTGAAGATATAGAAACAATGGAAGACCTTATTTTATCTGGTGTAAATGAAGCTATAAGAAAATCCAAGTCTGCTATGGAAGAAAAAATTTCCGCTTTAACCGGCGGACTAAATATACCGGGGATGTTTTAATGCTCGATGATTTTCCTGCGATAAAGAAAATTGCCGACTTATTGTCCAATCTGCCGGGTGTAGGAGCAAAAACCGCCCTCAAATATGCATTATGGTTTGTTGAACACAAAAAAGAAGCGAAAGAACTCTCTTTATCCCTAAATAATCTGCATCAGAATGTAAGATTGTGCAAAAAGTGTAGAAACATTACAACAAATAGTGACAGTATCTGCGATATATGCAAAAGTGCCACAAGAAAACACTCTGTCATCTGTGTTGTTGAAAGTATGGAAAATTTTCTTGCAATTGAATCAAGTTCTATATATAATGGCGTTTATTACATTTTGGGGGGACTCATTTCACCACTATATGGTATAGATTCATATAATCTGGGATTGGATTACTTAGTAAGTAGGATTGTATCAGAAAAGATCAAAGAGGTTATACTGGTTTTAAGTTCAACGTTGGAGGGTGATTTAACTACTCAGTACATAAAGGAAAGTTTAAAAGATACAGATACAAAGATTACAAGAATAGCATCGGGTGTGCCCGTGGGTGCCAATATAAATTTTGTGGATAAAAGTACTTTGGTAGAAGCATTTAAAAGCAGGCATATTGTATAAATAATTTTAACGGGGGGTTTAAGATGTCTAAAAAGATCGATATTAGATGGCACGGAAGAGCCGGTCAGGGTGCTGTTACTGCTGCAAAAACTTTGGCTGAGCTTATTTCCCAAGAAGAGGGCGTTTATGCTCAGGGATTTGCTGTGTATGGAGCAGAAAAAAGGGGTGCTCCAGTTATTGCTTTTACAAGGGTTAGCGATAAACCTATAAGAGATCACTCTGAATATATGGAGCCTGATATTGTTTTATTGCTTGATCCGACACTCCTTGGACTTGTCGATATTAAAGAAGGACTTAAAAATAATGGCAAAGTAATCGTGAATACATCATTTGATAAACAGGATATAATAGAAGAACTGGGTTTGCAGGGATATGACGTTTACACTGTTGATGCAAACAAAATAAGCATGGAAGCATTAGGAAGGGCTATACCTAATACTCCCATGATAGGGGCTTTGGCTAAGGTTGGAAAATTATTTACAAAAGATGAAGTTGCAAAGGGTGTTGTAGAACTGCTTGAGCATGAAGGTAAATTTCCACAGAAGATTATAGATGGAAACAAGCAAGCTATAGAGAAGGCTTATGAGGAGGTAGAATAATGTCTGAAAAACTTCTTAACTGGAATGAGATTTTAATAGGCGGTGCAATAAAAGACCCAGGCAATAGCAGAAGTTACGAAACAGGCTCCTGGAGAGTGGAAAGGCCCGTATGGAATCCCGATACTTGCATAAACTGTATGTTTTGTTGGGTTTATTGTCCAGATTCGGCGATAAAGGTTGACAAAAACGGAAATATGGCTGGTATAGATTATGATCACTGTAAAGGTTGCGGAATTTGCGTTGAACAGTGTCCGACAAAACCTAAGTCACTCGCTATGATTCTTGAGGCCAATGCAAAGGGTAAAAGCGAAGAAGAAATAAGAAAAGAAACATTTTCTAAATAAATAGGAGGAATACAATGGGAAAAAAGGTAGCATTAACAGGAAATGAGGCTGCTGCTCACGCAATAAGACAAATTAACCCCGATGTAGTTGCAGCTTTCCCTATAACTCCATCTACACCTATTCCCCAAGGCGTTGCTCAATTTATAGCTGATGGAAAGATGGATACAGAATTTGTTGCTGTTGAATCTGAACATTCTGCTATGAGTGCATGTGTTGGAGCATCTGCTGCAGGTGGGCGTGTAATGACAGCAACAAGTGCTAATGGTTATGCATTAATGTGGGAAATTTTATATATTGCCTCGGGTACGAGGTTGCCTATTGTTATGGCAGTGGCGACAAGAGCACTATCCGCTCCTTTGAACATACACGGTGACCATTCGGACATAATGGGTGGTAGAGATACAGGTTGGATTCAACTTATTGCAGAAAATTCTCAGGAAACATATGACAACCTTATTCAAGCTATTAAGATAGCCGAGAATAAAAATGTAATGACACCTGCTTTGGGTGCATTTGACGGTTTTAACATATCTCATGCCATTGAGATATGGGAGATGGAAGATGATGATAAGGTTAAAGAGTTTGTCGGAGAATATAAACCTCTCTATCCTTTACTCAACACAGATGAGCCAGTAACTCACGGTGCGTGGGCTCCTCCCAACTGGTACTTCGAAAATAAAATGAATCAGCTTAAGGGTTTGCTAAACGCCAAAGATGTTGTTGTAGATGTCGGAAAGGAATTTGGTAAAGCTTTTGGAAGGGAATATGGGCTTTATGAAGCATATAAAATGGATGATGCGGAATTTGCGATAGTAGCCGCAGGTTCTGTTTGCGGAACAACGAAGGATGTGGTTGATAACTTGAGAGAAAACGGTGTTAAGGCAGGACTGCTAAAGATTAGATTATTTAGGCCATTTCCTTATAAAGAACTTGCTGATGTTCTATCAAACGTAAAAGCTATAGCGGTTTTAGATAGGGTATCACCAGCCGGAGCTCAGGGCGGACCTTTGTTCACAGAGATTAGAAGTGCTCTATACGATACGAACAGCAAACCTCCCGTGATAAATTACACGTACGGCCTCGGTGGAAGAGATACACAACCTGCTCACATTAATTCAGTTTATGATTCTCTAAAAAGAATAGTTGAAACCGGCAAAATTGAAAAACAATTTGATTGCTTAAACTTAAGAGGAACTTGGGGGTAAAATATGGCATTTTTAAATGAAGTTGCAAAGAAAAAAGAGGGTCTTGTACAAGGCCATAGATTGTGTCCGGGGTGCACTCATTCTGTTATTATGAGACAGGTTATGGCTGCTGCTGATACCGATAAATATGATATTGTGGTTGCTGCTGCCACTGGATGTTTTGAGGTATCGTCCGGTTTATATCCATATACAAGCTGGAACATTCCATGGTTTCATAGTGCATTTGAAAATGCAGCAAGCACAATTTCCGGTGTTGAGGCTATGTATAAGCTTTGGAAGAAAAAGGGGAGAACAGATAAAGATATAAGATTTATAGCTATAGCGAGCGACGGAGGTACATACGATATAGGTTTGCAAGCACTCTCAGGCGCAATAGAGCGTGGGCATCAATTCCTCTACATTTGTAATGATAATAACGCTTATCAAAATACAGGGAATCAACGCTCAAGTGCTACTCCTTTCGGAGCAAACACGACTACAAGCCCAAATGGAACGGTTTTGCATGGAAAAGCTCAGCCCAAAAAGGATATAATGAGTATCCTTGAGGGTCACCACATGCATTATTTAGCCCAGGCCTCACCCTCCAATTGGAGAGATCTGATGAACAAAGCAAAAACGGCATTGGATGTTAACGGTCCCACATATCTTAATGTTATAGAACCCTGCACAACAGGTTGGGGATTTCCGTCAAATATGGCAATAGAAATAGCTCAATTGGCAGTTGATACCTGTGTTTGGCCTTTGTATGAAATTGTTGAGGGCAGGGTTGTTATAAATTACAAACCGAAAAATAAACTTCCTGTAGAAGACTATTTGAAACCTCAAAAAAGATTTGCGCATCTATTCAAAAAAGGCAATGAACATCTAATAAAAGAATATCAAGAACAGGTTGACAAACATTGGGAATGGCTTTTGAAGAGAGAGGAATCTGGCATAGGATACTAAATTCTATTATCTAAAATTGTTTAAAAGTCTTAAAATAAGCGACAGTGGCTTTTTATGTTGCTGTCGCTATGCACAATTTTTGTCGATTTTTTGATTCTTGGGAATAATTGTCGTGGTAAATTTTGCAATAATAGACATACTATTCCTCAATAATAGCTAAGAATAAAATAATGAGACTATTGCACAGTGCATAGTTTCTTATCAAGTTCTCGAAAGGAATATGACCCGTCACCTATTTTCGTGGATAAAGTTCTTAATAAAATAAAAGTTTTTTGCGAAAATGGGTGACGAACTCAACTGTTTGAGTCTATTTTTCACAAACCTGCTGTTATTTTCTTTATGGTAACTGACATTACGCAAAAAGTGCTTAGTATGCTTAATGAGCAATGTCCTTCCCCGTCACCCATTCTCAAAGATAATGTTTTAAGAATATAAAAAGCTCATTTGCAAAAAACTATAAAAATATGCAATTTTTTTTAAAATAGAATAGGTGACGGGTCACTTTCTTTATTTGCTCATTAAGCATACTAAGCACAAGATTGCCTTATTTTATTTAAAGAGACCATTGCATAATTTATATTTCTTATCAAGTTCTCGAAACGAATATGAATTTTAGATGAATTTTAATGTT
>CAZFWO010000028.1:0-12273 GCA_964522785.1 uncultured Desulfurellales bacterium | reverse complement strand
TGGGTGACGGGGAAGGACATTGCTCATTAAGCATACTAAGCACTTTTTGCGTAATAAAACCCTAATCTCTTTAGTCGGATAATAAAAAACATATGCATGAAAGTTTTTATTTGACAATTATTATAATTTAATATATATTGTTAAAAGTAAGCTTAAAAGAAAACTTGATTTTTTATTGGAAATGTGGATGGTAAAAGATTTAAACAGTTTATATGAAAACATAAGGGATGTAATAAAAGATAGAATAGAGCAATTTGATTGTTTGAGGGAAAATGCAGACAACAAAATTATCTTGAAAGAGATTGTATTTTGCTTAATGACACCACAGTCAAAAGCAAGGGTATGCAGCAAGGCTGCAGATAGATTGTTTTTAAATGATGCTATATTCGAAATGTCAGAGAAAGAAATATCCGAAGCAATTAGCAGTGTGAGATTTAAAAACAATAAAGCGAGATATATAAAAGAAACCGTAAAAAAATTTAAAGACAGTAACATAAAGGGAATAATAGAAAATTTTAAAGATATGTCAGAGGCAAGAAAGTGGTTTGTGAATAATATAAAAGGCTTTGGTTATAAAGAAGCAAGTCACTTTTTGAGAAATACAGGGTACGGATATGAGCTGGCGATATTGGACAGACATATATTGAAAAATTTATTGCTGTTTGGGATAATTGATAAAATACCGAAATCTATGACCCCTATGCAGTATGAGAGAATAGAAAAAAAGATGAAAAACTTTTCAAAAAAGATAAATATTCCCATGCACCATTTGGATTTTGTCTTTTGGTATAAAGAAACAGGTGAGGTGTTCAAATGATAAGTATTAAAACACTATAAAACCTATATATTACTGTCAATAATATGCTTGACAGTAATATATCTATCGCTTATGATTGTTATTATAAAAGCAAAAAGGAGGTTAGAGAAAGATGAAGAAATACAGATGTATGGTATGTGGCTATATTTACGACCCTGCAGTCGGTGACGAAGACGGAGGCATTAAACCCAGAACAGCCTTTGAGGATATACCGGATGATTGGACATGTCCTGTATGCGGTGTTAGTAAAGAAGATTTCGAGTTGATAGAAGAATAAAACTAATTTTAAATTTTAAGGAGGAGATATTATGACTAAAAAACTCGATGTTTACAAATGTGAGATTTGCGGAAATATAATTGAAGTATTACATGAAGGCGCTGATGCTTTGGTATGCTGTGGAAAACCTATGATAAAATTTGATGAAAAAACAGCAGATACATCTACGGAAAAACATGTACCATTTATAAAAAGAGAAAACGGCAAATATATCGTAAAAGTAGGAGAAAACACAGCGCACCCTATGGAAGAAAAACACTATATAGAATGGATTGAACTTAATATTGACGGCGCCGTTTATAAAAAATTTTTAAAACCGGGTGATGCTCCTGAGGCTGTTTTTGAAGTAGCAGAAGGTAAAAACGTATCAGCAAGGGAATACTGTAATATTCACGGATTATGGAAAGGACAGGAGAAATAAATAATGGCTGTAGAAAAAATAAAGGAAAACATCTATTCGGTAGGAGCTGTACACTGGGATCGACCCCTATTTGATGAACTTGTCGAGTTGCCTAAGGGCACAAGCTACAATTCATACTTAATAAAGGGAAGCTCAAAAACCGCTCTGCTCGATACAGTAGATCCTCAAAAAACATATGAACTTATGAGAAATCTTGACATTTTGGGGATTGAAAAAATTGATTATGTTATAGCGCACCACGCAGAACAAGACCATTCTGGGTCCATACTCGACGTTTTGGAAAAATACCCTGAAGCAAAGGTTGTAACAAATGCAAAATGTAAGGGTTTCTTAATGGATTTGATGCCCATACCTGAGGATAGGTTTATTGTTGTAAAAGATGGCGAGGTGCTGGATTTGGGCGATAGACATCTAAAATTCATATTTACGCCGTGGGTTCATTGGCCAGAAACAATGATGAGCTATCTTGAAGAAGATAAAATGTTGTTTACATGCGACTTTTTTGGATCCCATCTTGCAACAAGCAGATTATTTGGGCCAAAGGACGAAATGCTAATATATGAGGGGGCAAAGCACTACTACGCAGAGATAATGATGCCCTTTAGAAATCACATAAAAAAGAACATAGCAAAGGTTGAAGCGCTTAATCCAGATATGATATGCCCAAGTCACGGCTGCTTATATAAAAACCCCAAATTCATAATAGATGCCTACAAAGATTGGGTATCAGACAGGGTTGATAATGAGGTTTTGATACCGTATGTATCTATGCACGGCAGCACAAAGAAGATGGTTGAATATCTCGGCAACGCCTTAATAGAGAGAGGGATAAATGTAAAATTATTCAATATAATAGAAGCACCGTTGGGAGAGGTTGCTATGGCACTTGTAAATGATGCAACAGTTGTATTCGGAACGCCTTTTGTTTTGGCTGGAGCTCATCCGTCAATCGCATCTTTGGCATACCTCGCAAACGCCTTAAGACCAAAGGCAAAATTCGCATCAATCATTGCATCCTACGGGTGGGGCGGCAAGGCTGTTGAGCATATAACAGGTATGCTGACAAACTTGAAAGTAGACTTAATTGAACCTGTCTTGGTTAAGGGTGAGCCAAAAGAGGATGATTATAAGGCCCTTGATGAACTTGCACAGAAAATATATGAAAAACATCAAAGTATAGGCATTGTTTAAAATATAACGAAATGGGTAGGAAATACACTATTAAGAGAGGGCGCATAGATTGGATTATTCATTACTTTCTATAAGGAGACCACTGCAGAAGTGTATAGTTTCTTATCAAGCTCTCGAAACGAATGTGACCTAATCACCCATTCTTAAAGATAATGCTTTAAGAATATAAAAAGCTAATTTGCAAAAAACTCTTAAAATATGTAGCTTTTTTTAAAATAGAATAGGTGATGGGTTGATAAGAAACAGTATATTGTTATTGAGCTATTGCGCAACAGTCTCATAATCCGACAAAGACAACATACAAATTTTTTATAAGCACAACAACTTAAACATTGAACAGTAAAAACATAAATAAAATATAGATTTTTGGGTATTTTATTTAATTATTGACTTTCAGTTACATATTAGTATCATTTTTAAAAAAGTTTTAATGGGGGTATTATAATGAGTTTTAAAGCAATCAGCAAAGAAGATTGGAAAAAATTGGCAGAGAAAGAACTCAAAGGAAAAGATGTAAAAACACTGGTTTGGGAATCACCTGAGGGCATAGATATTCAGCCGCTTTATACAGCAGAGGATTTGGAAAAGTTGGAATATATCGATACCTTTCCAGGTTTTCCTCCATTTATAAGGGGACCGAAGGCAACAATGTATGCAGGAAGGCCCTGGACAATAAGACAATATGCAGGTTTTTCCACAGCTGAGGAATCAAACGCCTTCTATAAAAGAAACCTTGCTCAAGGACAACAAGGATTATCTGTTGCTTTCGATTTGGCAACACATAGAGGGTATGACTCAGACCACCCGCGCGTTGTAGGCGATGTGGGTAAAGCAGGGGTTGCAATTGACTCAGTTGAAGATATGAAAATACTCTTTGATGATATACCATTGGATAAGGTGTCTGTATCAATGACAATGAATGGCGCTGTTTTACCTGTAATGGCTGGCTATATTATTGCAGCAGAAGAACAGGGCGTAAAACAGGAACAGCTTGCAGGCACTCTACAGAATGATATATTAAAAGAATACATGGTCAGAAATACATACATCTATCCGCCCCAGCCTTCAATGAGGATAGTCGCCGATATTATAGAGTACACAAGTAAATATATGCCAAAATTCAACTCAATAAGCATAAGCGGATATCACATACAAGAAGCAGGCGCTAATGCAACACTGGAGCTTGCATTTACCTTGGCAGATGGGCTTGAGTATGTAAAAACTGCTCTTTCAAAAGGACTTGACATAGACTCCTTTGCACCAAGGTTATCATTCTTTTTTGGTATAGGAATGAATTTCTTTATGGAGATAGCAAAATTGAGAGCGGCAAGGTTTTTATGGGCAAAACTCATGAGTCAATTCAATCCGAAAAATCCACGCTCAATGACATTAAGAACACACTGTCAAACATCCGGCTGGAGCTTAACAGCCCAACAACCCTACAATAACATCATAAGAACAACAATTGAAGCAATGGCAGCAGTCTTGGGCGGGACTCAGTCACTTCATACAAATGCACTTGATGAAGCAATAGCACTGCCTACAGATTTTTCAGCAAGAATAGCAAGAAACACACAGATAATTTTACAGGAGGAAAGTCAGGTATGCAGAAGTGTCGATCCATTGGCAGGCTCATACTATATAGAATCCCTAACACATGCACTTATAAATGAAGCTTCAAAGATACTCGACGAGGTAGATAAAATCGGCGGTATGACAAAGGCAATAGAAACAGGCATGCCAAAATTGATGATAGAGGAATCAGCAGCAAAAAGACAGGCATTAATTGACAACAAGGAATATGTAATAGTCGGTGTAAACAAATACGTTATACCGGAAGAAGATGATGAAGCCGTTGAGGTTTTGGATATAGACAATACAGCCGTTAGGGAAAAACAGATAGCACGCTTGAAGAAAATTAAAGCAGAAAGGGATAATGATAAGGTTCAAAAATCTCTCGATAAATTAACAAAAGCTGCTGAAAGCGGAGATGGAAATCTGCTTGAACTGAGCGTTGAAGCAACACGCTTGAGAGCAACGGTTGGAGAGATATCCTATGCGCTTGAAAAGGCTTATGGAAGATACCAGCCCGAAATAAAACTTGTATCAGGAGCATATGGCAGCATGCTTAAGGACAACGACGAATTTAATGAAATAAAAAAGAGAATTGAGGAATTTGAAAAAAAAGAAGGAAGAAGACCAAGGATTCTGATAGCAAAAATGGGGCAGGATGGTCACGACAGGGGAGCAAAGGTTGTAGCAACAGCATATGCCGACATGGGATTTGATGTTGATGTTGGTCCGCTGTTTCAAACGCCAGATGAAACTGCAAAGATGGCTGTTGAAAACGATGTGCACGCAATAGGTGCATCATCTTTGGCAGCAGGACACAAAACGCTTGTGCCTCAGCTTATAGAAGAGCTTAAGAAACTCGATGCAGATGATGACATAATTGTTTTTGCAGGCGGAGTTATACCTAAAAAAGACTACGATTTTCTGCGTAATTCAGGCGTTGCTGCAATATTCGGACCTGGCACATCTCTAATAGAATCAGCAAAAGAGGTCTTAAATGCAATAGAAGAAAAAAGAACACCAAAAAGGATTTTAAACAAATAGATGGATGTATGGCAGATAAAAAATGATCTGTTAAGCGGAAAAAGGAGAGCACTTGCCAAAGCCATAACTTTAATAGAGAGTAAAAATCCAAAGCATAAAAAAGAAGCGAAAACCCTTCTCGAGTCAGTGCTGCCATACTCTGGTAACTCTATAAGAATAGGTATAAGCGGTGTTCCAGGGGTAGGCAAAAGCACATTCATAGAAGCATTCGGTATGTTTTTAATAGATAGGGGCTACAGGGTTGCTGTTTTGGCAATAGACCCAAGTTCACACATAACAGGTGGTTCAATTCTGGGCGATAAAACCCGTATGGAAATATTATCAAGACAAGAAAAGGCTTTCATTAGACCATCGCCTTCGGGTGACTCTTTGGGGGGTGTTGCAAGAAAAACAAGAGAGAGCATTTTTTTATGTGAGGCAAACGGATACAACGTTATTATAGTTGAAACGGTGGGTGTTGGACAGTCCGAGATTTCTGTAGCATCTATGGTTGATTTCTTTGTTTTGATGCAACTCCCTAATGCCGGTGACGAACTTCAAGGCATAAAAAGGGGTATAATGGAGGTTGCAAATGCCATCATTATTAATAAGGCAGATGGTGACAACTATCAAAAGGCAGCTCTATCCAAGAAACAGCTTGAAAATGCCATACATATATTAAGACCTATTGAAAACAACTGGATACCCCCCGTTATACTTGCAAGCGCAAAAGAAAAAATAGGTGTGGGAAAATTGTGGAATATTGTTAATGATTATGTTAAAATTCAGAAAAATACTGGATTTTTTTACAGCAAAAGAAAACGCCAGGCAAAAGACTGGATGTGGAGTGTTGTGATGGAGGGATTGAAGGATATCTTAAACAACGACAAATCAAAAATAGCACGCAGTATGGAATATGCAGTTGAAAACGGCATAACAACACCATCTCTGGCAGCTGAGAAAATTTTAGAAGAGTTTAAAAAGTAGTATTTGGGAGGTGTAAAATGAAGGGAATGAAAAGGTTGGTTATTCTATTTGTGGGTATTGTATTCAGTATTGCAATGCTATCTTCTTGTGCAACAGAATCTGAAAATGTAGCCCTTGGAACAGCTGCAGGTGCCGGAATAGGCTCGGCTGTATCTCATAACAAATGGAAAGGTGCTGTAATAGGTGGAATCCTAGGTGCAGTTGCAGGAGAAGCCTATCATCAAATACAACAACAGGCAATAAATGAAGCTATGAATAGACAAAAACCGGTAATATATAGAAAAAATACATCCAATGGGTGGCAAGAGGTTGAGGCAGCACCTGCATCACCACAATATTACAATCCAAATAAACATACTAAATGCCAAAAAATTCATATCAAAATAGTGGAAAACGGCAGATTGGTAAAAAACAGAATAAAAGAGGTTTGCAAAGGCACAAAAGAAACAAATGAGTATTAAAAGGGGTAAAAGCGATGCTTAAACAGATAGACCACATAGGTGTAGCTGTAAAAAATCTTGAAGAGACAATAAGGCTATACAGAGATATAATGGGGTTGGAATTGCTTGAAACAGAAGAGGTAGAATCGCAAAAAGTTAAAGTGGCAAAATTTGATATAAACGGTGTACATATTGAGTTTTTAGAGCCAACCTCAGAGGAGAGCACTATTGCTAAATTTATAGACAAAAAAGGTGAAGGTCTGCACCATATAGCCTACAGGACAGATGATATACAAGAGGAACTTGAATATCTGAAATCAAAGGGTATAAAGCTCATAAACGAAAAACCGTTTGAAGGTGCATCAGGCGTTAAGGTGGCTTTTATACACCCAAAATCGAGCATAGTGCTGACAGAACTTGTTGAAAAAGGAGAATAGAAGATGCAGGAAAGACCATTGAAAGCTGTCATTATAGGCGGCGATGCAGCAGGAATGAGCGCTGCGAGTCAAGTAAAGAGACGCATAAAAAGCGCAGAGGTTATAGTATTGGAGAAGACAAAGGATGTATCCTATGGAGCCTGCAGTATGCCATATAGCATAGGATATGATTTAGATGTTGAAGAACTTGTTGTTATAAGTGCACAAGATTTTAGAGAAAAACGCGGCATAGATGTAAGAATATTCAACGAAGCCAAATCCATAGATATAAAAAACAAGAAAGTTCTTATAAAAAATATAATGACAGGAAGAGAATATGAACTTGAATATGACTATCTTGTTATAGCAACAGGTGCAAATGCTGCTTTACCGAGCATTAATGGTATTCATAATGAGGGTGTATTTACCTTAAAAACATTAGATGATGCAAGGGCTATAAAAAAATATCTTAAAGAAAAAAAACCCAAAAAATGCGTTTTGATAGGTGCAGGCTACATCAATCTTGAGGTTGCCGACAATTTCAAAAGAGCCGGCATAGAAGAAATAACAATACTCAAAAGAAGTAATACCGTAATGAATGAATATGAAGAAGAGGTTGATGAAACAGTAAAAGAGGTATTGGCTAAAAACAACATCAAGGTTGTCACGGGTATAGACATAAAAGAGATAGACAACTTAACAGTAAAAACAAACAAGGGCGATTTTGATGCAGATATAGTGAATATAGGTATAGGATTCAAACCAAATACTGAGTTTCTCAAAGACTCGGGTGTTGAGATAGATAAGAGAAGTACTGCTGTTATTGTTGATAGATATTTTAAAACAAATGTAGACAGTGTATATTCAGCAGGCGACTGCGCTCTACTCTACCACAGAATACTGGATAAAAATATCTATCTGCCAAGCGGCGACAATGCAAACAAATCGGGCAAAATTGCCGGTGCGAACATAGCCGGCGCAAATGAGAAGTTTGCAGGGATCGTCGGCACAAGGGCATTTGAAACATTTGGTCTTGCCATAGGAAAAACAGGTCTATCCTTAAAAGAAGCACAAAAAGAGGGATTTAACGCATTTAAAACCGTTATAACAGCACCAACAAAAGCCCATGGTTATCCGTTTCAAAACAAAATTACAGTAATATTCATAACGGAAAAGGGTACCGGAAGACTGCTTGGAGCACAAACAATAGGCGATGAAAGTGCTGCATTAAGAATAGATGTTATGGCAACAGCTATATACTCAAACATGACAATAAAAGATATACAGGGGCTTGATTTAGTCTATTCGCCACCGTTTGCACCTGTTTGGGATCCTATATTGGTCTGTGCTAATCAAGCAATAAAAAAGGTATAGAAGATGAAATATAAAAGTACGCGCGGAGGCGTTAAGGGTTTAAGCTTTACAAATGCATTTCTGATGGGGCTTGGAACAGACGGCGGTCTAATTATACCGGAAGAAATACAGCCTGTTGATTTGGATAAACTAAGAAATCTTGAATATAAGGATCTGGCATTTGAAATTTTTAAGCTGTTTATCGATGATATAGACGAAAAAGTGATAAAAGAATTGATAAACAAGAGTTATGCAACATTTGACACAGAAGAAATTGCCCCTTTAGTAAAAAAAGACGGCGTATATATACTTGAATTGTTTCACGGTCCAACATTTGCTTTCAAAGACATAGCTCTCCAGTTTCTTGGCAATCTGTTTGAATATGTTTTGAAAAAAACAGATTCAAATATCAATATTTTAGGAGCTACAAGCGGCGATACAGGAAGTGCTGCAATATATGGACTCAAAGGCAAAAAAAATATAAATATATTCATTCTGCATCCCCACAACAAGATCAGTCCAATTCAAGAGATGCAGATGACAACCGTTGAGGATAAAAATGTATACAACATAGCCATAGAGGGTACATTTGACGATTGTCAGGCAATAGTAAAATCCATATTCAACGATTTAGAATTTAAGGATAAATATCGCCTCGGTGCTGTTAATTCTATAAACTGGGCAAGAATTTTGGCTCAGATTGTCTATTACTTTTATGCATATTTTAGATCTGACGTTGATGAACTGTACTTCAGTGTACCTACAGGAAACTTTGGTAACATATTTGCAGGCTACCTTGCAAAAAGAATGGGTCTGCCTGTAAAAAAACTCATACTTGCTACAAACTCAAACGATATCCTGTACAGATTTGTGAATTTCGGTGATTACAGCATTAAAGGTGTTGTCCAAACACTATCGCCATCTATGGATATACAGATAGCAAGCAACTTTGAAAGGTACTTGTACTATCTATTTAATGAAGATACTGAAAAAGTTAAAAATCTAATGAATGAATTCTCAAAAAACAAAAAGATAGTTTTCGAAAAAAGTATATTGAATAAGGTTCAAAAGGAATTTGAATCATACAGGGTTGATATTGACGACACATTAGAGATAATCAGAGAATTTTATCAAAAGACAGGATATGTAGCAGACCCGCATACTGCAAGCGGTATTTTTGCCGCTCTTCAATCAAGACACAAGGATGTTGTGTGTCTATCAACGGCACACCCTGCAAAGTTTCCTGATGCTATAAAAAAAGCTATAGGCAACAATCCAAAAGAACCTGAATCTATAACAAAATTAAGGTTAAAAAAGAGAAAAATGGTTATTCTGCGGAACGATATAGATTTAATAAAAGACTTTATAGTAAAAAATCTAAAAAAGAACAGTTGATGAATGTTTTTTGTTGACAAAGCAAGATTGAATATGTATTATCACTCTTGCCTTTTTTAGTGGGTCGTTAGCTCAGTCGGTAGAGCAGTAGCCTTTTAAGCTATTGGTCGCAGGTTCGATTCCTGCACGACTCACCATTTTGCGTCCCCATCGTCTAGCCGGCCAAGGACACCGCCCTTTCACGGCGGTAACGTGGGTTCAAATCCCGCTGGGGACGCCACATTAAATGGAGGTATTTATGACAAAGGCTGAGCTTATTGAAAAAGTTGCTAAAAAGATTGGAGCAACTAAAACAGATGTAAAAAAAATTGTCGATGCTACAGTAGAAGAGATTATGGACAGTGTTACAAACGGTGAAAAGGTAGGATTTGCAGGATTCGGAACATTCTATGTAAGCAAAAGAGCTGCAAGAGTTGGAAGAAATCCAAGAACAGGTGAAAAACTAACAATAGATGAATTCAACCTCCCAAGTTTTAAATGCGGAAAGGTTTTTAAGGAAAAGGTCAACAAGTAGAGCCTCTTTGGGCATTAAACAGGGCGCATAGCTCAGTTGGAAGAGCATCTGCCTTACAAGCAGAGGGTCGTAGGTTCAAGTCCTGCTGCGCCCACCATTTTGGAGCCGTAGTTCAGCTGGTTAGAACGCTGGCCTGTCACGCCAGAGGTCGCGAGTCCGAGTCTCGTCGGCTCCGCCATTTTTATTTATGTTATTTTCTTGTATTTTTTCTATAGGTAAAGAGATTATAAATGGCTCTATAAATGATACAAATTCTTTTTATATATCTTCAGAATTAACAAAGTGCGGTATTGATAATCGCTACATTGTTTCTATAGATGACAATGAAAACGATATTATCGAAAGCTTAAGATACTATTTAGACAAAGTTGACATATTAATAACAACGGGTGGTTTGGGTCCCACATTTGACGACATAACAATAGAAACCATATCCAAAGCATTAAAAAAAGAATTAAAGTTTGATAGAGATTCCTATGAACATATAAAAACATTTTATAATAATTTATACAAAAACGGCAAAATAAGCTCATCTGAAATAAACGAAAAACGCAAAAAAATGGCATATATTCCAAGCGATGCAAAAGTATTAAAAAATTATACCGGGGCAGCAAGCGGAATATATATCAAAGAAAACAACAAACATATATTCTGTCTTCCGGGCATTCCAAGAGAAATGAAACCTATGTTCGAAAAAGAGGTTATTCCCATAATTCAATCCCTATCTACAGGGATAACAATAAACAAAGTGTACAAATTTAGTATAAATGATGAAACTGTCTTGGGGCAGTTTATAGACAAAATAAAAGAAAACGGTGTGTACATAAAATCTCTCCCTGTAGATTTTGATTCAAAAACAATGGAGGTAAGATTTACGGCATCAGGTAAAAACGAAACAGAATGTTTGAAAAAAATAGAATACACAAAGAAAAAACTTGAAAAACAAATCAGTGAATACAATTAAACTCATAACATACATCGCAGTTTTCCTTATTTTTCTATGCAATATATCTATGGCAAGCGGTAATATATACAAGAACTTCAAAGCTACCTATAATTTTGAATTTAGCGGGATGACCGTAGCAAAAGGCACACTAACGGGTAATTTACACAATAACAACACCTATTCTGTACATTTCAATGGCCAAACAACACCCTTCATAAGCATCTTTTACAGCTTGAAAGAAGCTATCGAATGTTCTATAAATACAAAAAACGCCAAAGATATATACTATAAAAGTGTAGAAAAAAGTCACAAAAAAGAAAAACATATTTTTGCTAATTTTTTAGACAACTCTACAGTCAAGGTAACATTGGAGAAAAACAGCACAAAAAAATATTATTCGCTATATTCACGAGAAGGAATATTTTCCCCTTTATCTTTATATCTGTTTTTTATGAATAATAAATTTGAATTCAATAAAACATACTACAGAAATATAGTGGTAACAAACCGTATTTATAAGGTTGCGATAAAACCGCTTAAATATGTAACAATAAATTTAGATAAACTAAAGAGAAAATATGGTAGATGCCAAGCGATAGAGGTAGAAATAAAATTCTATAAAATAGATAAAAATAACAGAACGGTCGACAATAAAAAAGTTAAAAAAATTATAGCATGGGTTTATAGAAAAGCACCCAACATACCTGTTTTTATAGAATCATGGCACTATATAACCTCCCTTCCCGAAAATTATACCTATAAATACATCTAAATTCTATAAATAGTATTATATCAACAATTTAAGCTTGACATAAAGCAATATCATAGGTATAATTATTCCTATACAAAAGAGTAGGGATGGATGCTCTATGGCAATTGTCAAGATGAGAAACAAGAGGAACGGTGTTACATATGTTTATG
>CAZFWO010000027.1:0-12382 GCA_964522785.1 uncultured Desulfurellales bacterium | reverse complement strand
CTATATGCATACCATTATTGTAAATTACTCGTTATAATAGGGCGGGAATGCAGGTGATAAGGGAAAAATCTCAACTGTTTGAGCCCGTTATCTATTTATCAGATTAAATTTTAAAAAAGGTTAATTTCTTATAAATGATTTTAATGAAATCTAAATACTATTAAGTAGGTAACGGGCGAGTTTTGAGATTTTAATTAAAATTTGTCGTTAAAAAATTCATTCTGAGTTGAAAGAGTTTGATAAGAAATAGTATATTGTATTGTTATTGTTATATTATTACGCAATGGTATCATAGTGTTAAGTGAAGCAAAAGCCCGAATCCTAAATTAGGATTCGGGCTTTTTGACTTTGGTGCGGGATTGTGTTTATTCTTTAAATGTTATCTCTTTAAATCCCTGTCCAGGGAAATCCTTTGCAAGTCTCATCTTGCCGCCGCCGAGAATAGTTTTTCTTTCTCTTTCTGTTAGGTTGTATGTCAATGGTACTTCTATTCCCTTTGTTTCATCTGTTAGCGTTACTTCGCCTGTGTCGTTGAGCAATGCTTTTCTGATACCTGTCAACTTTATTTTATCATTCTGGTCTATTTTTTCGTAGTCATCCGGATTTTTGAATATTAAGGGAACTATACCGAAGTTGATAAGATTTGCTCTGTGAATTCTTTCAATGGCTTTTGCAATAACAGCCTTAACGCCAAGATACATAGGGCAAAGTGCAGCATGCTCACGTGACGAGCCCTGACCGTAGTTGTCTCCGCCTACAATGATGTTGTGTATACCCTTTTCTTTATTTTCGAGGCAGCGTGAAGCAAATGTGGGATCTCTCTTTACGAATACATATTCTGAATATTTCGGAACATTTGATCTGTATTTCAGCAGATCACCTGCAGGCATTATGTCGTCCGTTGTAATCTTGTCTCCAAATTTTCCTGTTATTTCACCAACTAAGTCCTTTGGCAAAGGTTCTCCACCTGGAGGATCAACAATGTTTGGACCCTTGTAAAGTTCAACTTTTTCTGCATCTGCTGTAGATACGGGTGGCAGTAGTCCTGAGTCGTCTATTGTGAATTTTTCTGGTATATCTACCTTTGGATACTCAATTCCAAATTTTTCTTCCAAATCCCTGGGATCAGTAATAACACCTGTCAAAGCGCATGCAGCAGCTGTTTCAGGGCTTACAAGATAAATTTTGGCTGTAACTGTTCCACTTCTTCCATAGAAGTTTCTATTGTTTGTTCTTATTGATATAGCATTGCTTCTTGGAGCCTGACCAGCACCTATACAGAATCCACAGGCAGATTCCAGCACTCTCGTTCCGCTTGCCACTATGTGTGATAATTCGCCTTCATCAGCCATCATTCTTAGAACCTGTTTGGAGCCTGGAGCATAACCAACACTGACATTCGGATTTACCGTATGCCCCTTGATAATTTCTGCAACGGTTTTTCCATCTTTGTATGATGAATTTGTGCAGCTTCCTATCATAACCTGATCAACAGGTGTTCCTTCAATGTCTCTAACCTTTACCACATTATCCGGATTATGAGGTTGAGCTATCATGGGTTCGAGTTCGCTTAGGTTAATTTCTATTATATCATCATATTTTGCATCCGGATCAGCTTCCAAAGGCATCCACTCTTTTTCTCTTCCTTGAGCCTTTAAAAATGCCAATGTTGTCTCATCAGAAGGGAATAAGCTTGTTGTAGCGCCGAGTTCTGCACCCATATTTGTTATTGTTCCACGTTCTGGAACCGATAATGTCTTTACACCATCTCCGAAGTATTCTACAATTTTGCCTACATTGCCCTTTGTTGTCATAATCTGCAAAACTCTAAGTATAACGTCTTTTGCAGCTACCCATGGGCTGAGTTTTCCTGTTAATTTAATACCTACAATCTTTGGAGTAGGCAGATAGAAAGGCATACCCGCCATGGCAGCAGCTACGTCAAGACCACCAGCACCAATAGCTATCATTCCTATACCGCCGCCTGTAGGTGTGTGGGAATCTGAACCAAGTAGCGTTTTGCCTGGCCTACCCACCCTTTCGATGTGTACCTGATGACAGATACCGTTTCCGGCCCTAGAGAGATACAAGCCGTATTTTTTTGCAAATGTCTGTAAATACATATGGTCGTCTGCGTCCTCAAAACCCATTTGAATGGTTTTGTGGTCGATATAACTGACTGATACCTCAGTCTTGACTTTTGGAACGCCCATCTGTTCAAATTGTAGATCGGCCATTGTTCCTGTTGCATCTTGTGTGAGAGTCTGGTCTATTTTTATACCTATCTCATCACCGGAGAACAGGTCGCCATCTACGAGGTGTTCCTGTAAAATCTTTTGAGCAACTGTTAAACCCATTTTCTTAAACCTCCTAAATTAGAAATTATTTGCTTTTTTACGATAGAGTTTATATCATTTTAATCGTTAAAAAGCAAAATTTTTTGGGGTAATGGTATGAAAAAAATAAAGGTTTTGGTTGTCGATGACTCATTAATTGCTAGAAAGTATTTGTCTAGGATTTTAGAAGAATCTGAACAGTTGGATGTTGTAGGAACAGCGAACGATGGATTGGATGCTATTGATAAAATAAAACGATTAAAACCCGATGTTGTCACAATGGATATAGAAATGCCTAAGATGGATGGACTTGAAGCCTTAAAAATATTAATGAAAGAATATCCTCTACCGGTTATAATGGTAAGCACACTAACTACAGATGGTGCCAAAGAAACATTGCAGGCTCTCAGGCTTGGAGCTATAGATTATATTTCAAAAAACGATGTACTCTCTTTTAAAACCACGGCTAAGGAGTCAAGACAACTGCTGATAGAAAAGATAATTGCTGCAAAGGGAGCGCATAGTTTAGACTCAAGAAAGAGATTGTCAACTCATCAACCTAAAACAGAATTAGAACACAGACCAGAGGAATCGCAAAAATCCGAAACGACACCCACACGGCATAAAAAATTAGAAAAGATGGATATAAAATTAGTAGCAATAGCAGCCTCAACCGGAGGACCTGTTTCTCTTGAGAAGGTATTTTCGAGATTGCCAAAGCTCAATATCCCTATATTAGTAGTACAGCACATGCCAAAAACATTTACCGGTGTATTTGCCAATTCTTTGAACAAAGTGTCTGAGGTAACTGTAAAAGAGGCGGAAGATAAAGAAGTTCTAAAGCCAAATGTTGCATATTTAGCACCGGGCGGCTTTCAAATGATGGTTGAGAAAAATTCACAGGGTGTTTACTATATTAAAATAAGTGATGAGCCGAAGACTATATATATACCGAATGCGGATGTTATGTTCTCCTCTGTAGCTAAATACTTTAAAAATAATGCTTTATGCGTTATTATGACAGGTATGGGTAATGACGGATTTGAAGGTTTACAGGAGGTTCACCGTGCAGGGGGAACAATTATTGCACAGGATAAGGAATCCTGTGTAGTTTGGGGAATGCCGAGAAAACCAACTCAAGTTGATATTGCAGATTTTGTTGTTTCTTTAAATGAAATACCAGATTATATATCAAAAATAGTGTTGGGTAAATAATGTCTGAAATTTTATCACAAGAAGAAATTGATGCTTTATTAAACAATATAGAAACCAAAAAAGAAAGTCAACAAAGGGAGACTGTAGAAGAAATAGAAGAAACATCGGGTATAAAAAAGGTTTCTTTGTATGATTTTAAGCGTCCTGATAAGGTATCAAAAGAACAGATACGCGCAATAAAAAATCTGCACGATAAATTTGCGAGAAATTTTTCATCCAAGCTTTCGGCTTTTTTAAGGTCTATTGTGGAAATAAGTGTTGTTAGCGTCGATCAAATGACCTATGCGGAATTTGTTCTATCGCTTTCAACCAATGTAAGTTTTAATGTTGTAAGCCTCAATCCGCTTGAGGGTAATGCCATTTTTTCTTTGGAACCGGAAATAGGTTTTGCCTTGATTGACAGACTGCTTGGGGGATTCGGCGAAACAACCGGTATAAATAGACAGTTTACCGATATTGAACAAAATATTCTGTTGGACGTTGTAAAACAGGCAATAGATGAGATGAATGCAGCCTGGGATCCGATAATTAATGCATCTTTTAGCGTGGTAGGGCAGGAATCCAGCCCCAATGTTGTGCAGATTGTAGCCCCGTCTGAAATAGTTGTTTTGGTGGTGTTTGAGGTAAAATTGGGGGAGATGAGCGGTATAATAAATTGGTGTCTTCCTGTAATAGTTTTGGAATCCGTTTTAAACAAGATAGGGACTCATGATGTTCTATCAAGAAGTAAAAAGGCTTATGAGGACAAAAGTAATGATATAATAAGGGTTTTGGAACAGGTACCTGTTAAAATGGATTTTGAATTGGGCAAAACCGCTTTAAGTGTGAAAAAATTTTTGAAATTAAAGCGAGATGATATATTGATTTTAAATACCAAAATTGATGATACATTGATATGTCACGTAAACGGGGTGAAAAAATTTTTATTTAAGATGGGGAAAAAAGGAGAAAATAAGGCGGTAAAACTATACAGTATTATAACTTAAGGGGCTTGAACAATGGTTAGCGAAGAACTATCACAGGAAGATATAGATAAACTTTTTTCAAACAACTCCAACGATAATAAACAGGTGAGTGATTCTATAAAGGAGTTTGCCAATCTACTCAACACGTCTATAGAAAAGGTTCTAAAAACGGCTTTTTCATTGGAAATAGTATCAAAATTTATAGATTTGCAAATAAAACAGAAAGATGAGATAGATGTTTCAAAGTATATCTGTGTAAAGTCAACAATTAAGTTAGGTGATAGTAGCTTAGAGTGCTATGCCGTTACAAATAAAGAGTTTGCATCTATTATTGCCGATCTTATGCTTATGGGGCCGGGGGAAGCCAAAGATAAACTGGAGCCGGATGACTTTGATGCGTTAAAAGAGCTGTTTTCTCAGGTATTTGGCAGCTTTCAGGTTGATTTAAAAGAAAAGAGTCATAAAGAGTGTGTTTTCAATGTTCAAGATGTAAAAGAGGGCATAGATAATCTGAACGGCGATATTTTTTACTGTATGGATTTCGATATAGCCATACCGGATGTGAAGGATGATGTAGTAACGCTCATTGTCCAAAAACCTCTATTTGATCAACTGTTTGAAAATAGTGTTAGGGAGCCGGGCAGTGTGGACGAGGTTGACGAGATAGAAAGCGAAAAGTTACCGTTTGAGAATTTGGAGGAGGCTGAAGAGCATGAAAATAAGCCTGCAGGAAAAGAGACAGAGGCATTACCAAATAACCTTGATATCATAATGGATGTAGAGCTGGATGTTAAAATTAGAATAGGTGAAAAGAGCATGCTAATCAAGGATGTGCTGGATTTAAAAGAGGGTTCGATTGTTGAACTTGAGAAGGATATAGAAGAACCTATGGAAATACTGATAAACAACAAGGTTGTGGCAAGGGGGGTTGCGGTTGTTGTTGGCGGGCGCTTTGGTGTAAAAATAATAGACATAGATACTAAAGAAGAAAGGATAAAATCGTTAGGTGGATAGGCAAAAAATTAATGCATGCAGATTGGGATTTGGAGAAGTTTCGAAAGAGGATAAAAAAAAGATTATAGAGATACTCAACATGAAAGACATAGCTGTTGTTGGTATAAGTCCAAAAAAAGATAGGCCGAGTAACTATGTTCCAAGATATATGCAGGAAAGAGGCTATAGAATAATACCCATAAGGCCCGGTGTAAAGGAGATATTGGGCAGTAAATGTTACAGGGATTTGGAAGATGTGGAGGAGTCTGTTGATGTAGTGAACGTATTTAGAAGGAGTGAGTTCTGCCCAGAAATTGCCAAAAAGGCTGTAAAAATAGGTGCAAAGGCTCTGTGGCTACAGGAGGGTATCATATCTTATGAAGCCAGGAAAATAGCCGAGGATGCCGGCTTGATAGTGGTTATGGACTATTGCATGGAAAAGGCTTATTCAAAATATATAGAAAATAACAGGTATTTATAGATGGATAAATTTATTATAGAAGGCGGTAGAAAGTTAAAAGGTGATGTTTATATAAGCGGCGCCAAGAACTCATCCCTGCCCATTCTTGCGGCAGCCATACTTACGGATAAAGAGATTGTTTTACACAATGTGCCTCATTTAAGGGATATAGTCACCATGATTAATCTATTGAAAGGGCTTGGATGTTGCGTAGAATTTAGTGATGGTACTGTCCGTATAAATTGTAAAGAGTTGAAATCCGAGCGTGCGCCCTATGAGTTAGTTAAAACAATGAGGGCATCGGTGCTTGTGCTGGGGCCGTTACTCGCAAGATTTGGCTATGCTGAGGTTTCCATGCCCGGAGGCTGTGCAATCGGTGTAAGGCCAATAAACCTGCACTTAAAGGCATTTCAATTAATGAATACTGATATAGAAATAGAGAACGGCTATATAATAGCAAAAACAGATAAACTTGTTTCCAATGATATATATTTTGATATACCAACTGTAACCGGCACAGAAAATGTAATGATGGCAGCCACGTTAGCAAAAGGCGAAACGGTTATAAAGAATGCTGCTAAAGAGCCCGAGGTTGTGGATTTGGCCAATTTATTAAATAAAATGGGGGCTAAAATAGAGGGAGCAGGAACAAGCAAAATAGTCATAAACGGTGTAGAGGGCTTAAACGGTGCAGAATATGAAATAATGAGTGACAGAATAGAAGCAGGAACATTTATGTGTGCAGCGCTTATTACCTCATCTTTTATAAGGATGAAAAATGTTCCTATATATGCAATGGATGCCGTATTCGATAAATTTAAAGAAATTGGCGGTGTAATTGAGAAGGAAGGAGACGGTTCTATACTTGTAGGTGGCGAGAAGATACTGCCTACGAATATAGAAACCTCCGTGTATCCAGGGTTTCCTACGGATATGCAGGCTCAGTTTGTTGCTGTGCTTTCTTTGGCAGGCGGGGTTAGCATAGTTAAAGAGACAATTTTCGAAAACAGGTTTCAACATGTAGCCGAACTGAACAGAATGGGCGCAAATATAGTTGTGTCTAACAACCAATCCGTGATAAATGGTGTAGAAGAACTGAAAGGTGCCAAGGTTATGGCTACGGATTTACGGGCAAGCGCAAGCCTTGTTATAGCTGCACTTGCATCTAAGGGTACTACGGAAATATTAAGAATATATCATTTGGACAGAGGGTATGAAGATATGGAAAACAAACTTTCAAACCTGGGTGCAAGTATAAGGAGAGTAAAGGCATGATAACAGTAGCTTTGCCAAAGGGCAGATTGATGCAAGAAACAATAGAGATTCTGAATAATAGAGGTTTTGAGATAGATATACCAAAGCACTCCAGGAAGTTATTTTTTTACGATGTCAGCGGTGAGTATAAATTTTTAATAGTAAGGGCGCAGGATGTTGCAACCTACGTTGAATACAGTGCAGCGGATTTGGGCGTTGTAGGGTTTGATGTACTTAAAGAGCATGGGAGCGACGTTTTTGAGGTTGCGGATCTTGGAATAGGATTTTGTAAAATGGTTGTAGCGGGCAAGGATAAAAACTGCTTTGAACGGAAAAACAGAAGCGTTAGAGTGGCTACAAAATTTGTAAATATAGCTAAGGAGCACTTTCTTAAACATGGCATTAATGCGGAGATTATAAAACTATACGGTTCCATAGAGCTTGCGCCCATTCTGGGTATAGCGGATTGCATCGTTGATATTGTTTCAACGGGGCGTACATTGAAAGATAATGGATTGAATATTATAGAAGAGATTTTTACCTCCACGGCTATGCTCATATCAAACAAAGCATCTTATTACACAAACAATAGGTGCATAAAGAAATTTATAGAATCTGTCAGATGAAAGATATAGTAAATATACTGAAGTTTTACTATGATATAGGAGCAGAATATACAAAAAAATTGAATATAAGGGATAAAAACTCCATTTTGAATGATTTAGAAAAAGAGGTTGTTTCGTGTAGAAAATGTGAGTTGAGCAAAACAAGGAAAAATGTCGTATTCGGTGAAGGCAATATAGATGCTCGGCTGATGTTTGTGGGTGAAGCACCGGGAAGGGATGAGGATATTCAGGGGAAGCCGTTTGTGGGTCGAGCAGGAAGGATGTTTACAGATCTTTTGTCGGATGTTGGAATAAAGAGAGAAGATGTGTATATTGCCAATTGTTTAAAGTGCAGGCCGCCCAATAACAGGGACCCGAAACCTGATGAGCTGGAGAGTTGCTTTGGTTATCTAAAAAAACAGATATCCATAATTAAACCGCATGTTATAGGAACTTTGGGTCGATATTCAACCTATCAATTGACAGATCAAAAAGGTGCACTTGGAACCTTGAGGGGTAAAGTGTTCACTTTCGGGAATATCAAGGTTGTGCCGCTTTATCACCCTGCCTATCTTTTGCGTAACCCTAATGCCATTAATGTTTTTATAAATGATTTAAAGATTTTGAAAGAGCTCCTAAGATAGATGAAAAAAATATTGGTTTTGCTGTTTTTATTTATCGCGTTTAATGCCTACGCAGATGGGCTTAGAATAGGGTATTTATCCGCATCGAATCCGGAATTTTCACATTTTAACGAATCTTTTCTGAATGGGCTCTATCTCGGTCTGTCAAGTGAAGAGACGGTTGTTGTTCAAAATTCTTCTAAGGGCGTTCGGCGAGCTTTAGAAAATCTATACCTATCAGGCGTTGATGCTGTAATAGGTCCTTTTGTACCGGATGAAATTAACAGGGTTGAGGATGATATATGCAACAGCGGTATAGTTGATATTTTGCCCTTTGCATCCCCTGAGCATATGTGCAGAGGTATTTTTGTGTACAATTACAATCCCATTAAAGCTGCGGTACAATTGGCAAAAACGGCTTCACATATGGATTTGGGGAAAATGCTTGTGCTTTATATGTATACCGATCTGAGCATTGCTGAGAAAAATGCTTTTTTGGCAAACTATACTTCTCGCTCGAACCTGATATATGTAAAGGGGTTTTTAAAGTCTAAATTTTACGGAGGATACATTAAATCCCTATTTGGCATAGAAAAAATAAAGCAAAAAAGTAGCTTAACAGAGAAAAGGGTATATAAGCACTCTCTAAACGTGGACAGTGTGGTTATATTTGCCCCGCAGGATGACTTTATAAGTATAGCTAATTTGCTTGATTATTATAGTATAGATATTAAAAAACTACTATCTGCAGGTATAGTGGTAAACAACAGACTTTTATCGCTAAATAACAGTATACTCAGCAAAATGTTGTTTATTACACCGTACTATTTATGTTCCGACAACCGCGAAAATGTAATGTTTGTTAAGCAATATGAGTCGGAGTATCAAAGAGATCCCAATCTTCCCGCTGCATTGGGATTTGATATAGGGAGATTGTTGAAAAATGGCGATAGGATATCTCTGCTAAACAGAATAAAACAAACGGCTGATTTTAACGGTTTGATAGGAAGGTTGCTGTTTTTTGATGATGACGGATATGGGGTGATTAATTACAGATTGGTAGATTATGAGGAGATTAAAAAATGCAGAAAAATCATATTAAGCAGATAAATGTAAATACAAGGGATAAATACAACATTTTTGCAGGGCAAACTATACTGGACTATCTATGCGGTTATTTAGAAAACAAGCAAAGAATTGTTGTAAGCGACAGCAATGTTTACGGTGTTCACAGAAACGCGTTGGAAAAAATAGCCAAAGATAGAAATAGGATTTTTTATTTTGAAGCGGGAGAAAAGAGTAAGAATTATAAGATATTGCACTCTATATATGATTTCCTTATTGAAAACAGTGCGGACAGATATACGTATGTTATAGCTGTAGGCGGCGGAGTGGTAGGTGATGTTGCGGCTTTTGCTGCAAGTACCTATATGCGGGGTATCCCCATTGTTCATATCCCCACATCCCTTCTGGCTATGGTGGATAGCTCAATAGGCGGTAAGACCGCTATTAACTATGGAGGATTCAAAAATATTATAGGCAGTTTTTATCAGCCGAGTCTTGTTCTGTGTGATATAGATTTCCTGGATACCCTGCCAGAAAGAGAGTTCAATTCCGCTTTGGCAGAGGTCATAAAGTACGGTATAATAGCCGATAAAGAATTTTTTGATTTTCTTGAAGTAAATAGGGAAGGTATAAAAAATAGAAATAAAGAAGTTCTATTGGAAATGGTAGTAAAGAGTATTGAAAACAAGGTGAAAATAGTTGAAGCAGATGAAAAAGAAGGCGGTATTAGAGCCGCGTTAAATTTTGGCCATACTCTGGCTCATGCTATTGAAAGTATTACGAATTATTCTATATATTTTCACGGAGAAGCTGTTGCTATAGGAGAGATGCTTGCTTCAAAGATCTCTTTGAAAAAAGGAATGCTGGGAATTGAGGATTTTGAGAGGATAGAATCATTATTACGTTTTTTTAATCTCCCTGTAAATATAGACAAAGATACTGATACTAAGGATCTGTATAATTTAATGAAAAAAGATAAAAAAAGTAAAAATGGCGTTCTGCGTTTTGTCTTGACAAAAAAAATAGGTAAGTTTATAATCACGGGTGATTTGGATAAGTCTGAAATTATGGATGCAATAGATGAACTCAAAGGATAGGGATGTACTAATAGGAAAAATAGAGGCTTACTACAAGAAAAATAAGGGTAAGAGTTTATATTTTTATCCGCTTGCCGTTTTGTATTGCCAAAAAAATGAAAAGGAAAAAGCATATCAGATATTGCTTGAGGGTTTGCAGTACAAGCCTCGCTATGTATTGGCTCTGCTAAAAATAGCAGAGATACTTATTGAAGAAAATAAATATGAAGCCGCTCTGGCGTACCTTGAAACAGCCGCTAATATTCAGAAATTCAATACAAAAGTCCTTGATTATCTTGCGTTAGCATATGAAAAGCTTGGAAAATACGGCGATGCGATAAAGGTATATGAAGATATTGTGGCAATTGAGCCAGACAACGAAAAAGCCAAATCCAAAATGGTTGAAATTGCACCTATGATAAAACCGCCTAAGGATTCTATTGATGATTTAATGCAGGATTTGGAGGGTAGTGTGGAAAATACGGATGCAAAAAAAGAAAGAGCAGAAAACCTTGCTGAGGTAGAAGAGCTTAAGGGTGCGTCCGCAGACGAAAAAAATGCTGATTCTGAAATAGATATTAAGAATATGCCTGAAATAGATTTGGAGGGTGACAATGACGATAGTATAGGAGAAGAATCGGAAGAGATACCAACTGTTACGCTTGCAAGGCTATATGAAAAACAGGGATATATTGAGGATGCCGTAAAAATATATAATAAAGTATTGGAAAAAGAGCCTGATAATATGGAAGCAAAGAAAGCGCTGGAAAGGATAAAGAGCGCTAGGGAAAATAACAATGAAAAAACTGATTAGTCTTCTTGTTATATTTGTGTTTTTGGCAGGTTGTTCACAACTACGCAGTCTCGGGTTTAGAAGTTATAATAACGGTTTTGTAAATAATCTAAAACAACATACTACAGGTGTTACTCTGTATCGTGATTTCACTACGATAGCCATAGCAAAAGCTACTCATTTTAATAAAAACTTAATGAAACAGTATATAGAATACGTGCAAAAAAGGAGTTTAGATAAAAGTAGGGACAAGAAATACATTGAGACGGTAAATGAATGTGATAAGTATGATGTATACTGGGTTGCTTTCTATACGGCGGACGATGATATAAATAATTTGTCGGATAAGGATTCTTTCTGGAATATATATTTGCTGGAAAATTCTCACACCCTAAATCCTGTGAGCATTACAGAAGTAGAGTTAAGTAATTTTAAAAGGCAGTGGATGTATCTTACCAACTCCAATAGATGGTCGAGACAATATGTAGTAGAGTTTAAAAAAACCCCTGAAAAGGTATCTCATAGAAGTCTTGTAGTTTCTTCATTTCTGGGAACTATGAGGTTTAAATTCGATAATTAATACAAGGAGGGTGTTATACAAGCTAATGATAAGAGATGACAGGTATTGGAGGTGTATTTGGCGGTGGAGATGCAACAAGCGGGCAGCCACAGTTATTAAGGCACTTGGTGAGGGAAAAAGAGCGGCAGAATTTATCCACGAATATCTTCAATCTCATTAAATTGAATTAAAAAGTTGCAAATTTTTAAGGTTTGCGACTTTTTTATGAATGTGTTTTTAGCTAAGTAAAATGCTAAAAACTATTATCAAAGTTTTTTGTTCTTTTGTGTTTCATTCTTGACTTTTTGGGTTTAATGTGATAAAAGCCTAAACCTCTAAGGAATTATGCAATTTGCCCCGATAGCTCAGAAGGATAGAGCACAGGATTCCTAATCCTGGTGCCGCAGGTTCGACTCCTGCTCGGGGCACCATTCTAAA